>JBFWME010000040.1:0-21464 GCA_050251755.1 Lawsonibacter sp.
GTATTCGTCACTTAGCTTGTGAGTCAGGAGGTTCCACCTAAAAAACAAACGTGTAAGATTTCCCTTCCCCCAGGTCTCACAGATGCAGTACCCGGGACTTGATCTCTTTGGTCTTGCCCACGTTCCAATAGTTCTCCCCCAGATAGCCGCAGGTGCGGCGGGTGACGTTCATCTTGGCGTGGTCCTTGTTGTGGCAGGCGGGGCACTCCCACTGGTTTTCGTCGTTGATGATGATTTCCCCGTCGTAGCCACACACCTGGCAGTAGTCGCTCTTGGTGTTGAACTCGGCGTACTGGATATTGTCGTAGATAAACCGCACCACATCCTCCATGGCCTCCAGATTGTGGCGCATGTTGGGGACCTCCACATAGGAGATGCAGCCGCCGGTGGAGATTTTCTGGAACTGGGACTCGAAGGTGAACTTTTCAAAGGCATCGATGTGCTCCCGCACGTCCACGTGATAGCTGTTTGTATAATATCCCTTATCCGTTACATCGGGGATTGTGCCAAAGCGCTCCCGGTCGATGCGCGCAAACCGGTAGCACAGAGATTCGGCCGGGGTACCGTACAGGGCGAAGCCGATGTTGGTCTCCTTCTTCCAGTCGTCGCAGGCACGCCGCAGACGATTCATCACCTTCAACGCAAACTCGGTGCCGCCGGGCTGGGTATGGGAACAGCCCTTCATCAGCTTGGTCACCTCGTACAGGCCGATATAGCCCAGAGAGATGGAGGAGTACCCGCCGTACAGCAGCGGCTCGATGGGCGCCCCCTTCGGCAGCCGTGCAATGGCCCCGTACTGCCAGTGTATGGGAGAGGAGTCGGACCGCACGCTTTTCAGGGCGTTGTGGCGGCACATGATCGCCTCAAAGCACAGCTTCAGCCGATCTTCCAGCAGCTCCCAAAATTTCTCCTCACTGCCCTTCGCCAGAATGCCAATCTGGGGCAGGTTGAGGGAAACCACCCCCTGGTTAAACCGCCCCTCAAACTTATAGCTCCCAGTCTCATCCTTCCAGGGGGACAGGAAGGAGCGGCAACCCATGGGGGAGAACACATTCCCCTCATAGTTTTCCCGCATCTTTTTGGCGGAGATATAATCGGGATACATCCGCTTGGCGGAGCATTTCACGGCAAGCTCTGTAATGGAATCATACTTGCCGCCCCTGAGGCAGTTGTGTTCATCCAGGACATAGACCAGCTTGGGGAACGCGGGGGTGATATAGACGCCCGCCTCGTTCTTGATGCCCTCCAGCCGTTGGCGCAGTACCTCCTCGATGATCATGGCGTTTTCCTCGATGTAGGGATCGCCCTCCTGCAGGTTGAGGAACAGGGTGACGAAGGGGGACTGGCCGTTGGTGGTCATCAGGGTGTTGATCTGATATTGAATGGTCTGGACGCCGGACTTCAGCTCGTCCTTCACCCGGTCGGCCACCAGGCGCTCCAAGGTGGCGTCGTCCACCTGGCCGGCACACTCGTAAGCGATGTGCTTTTTAAATTTCTCCCGGCTGCGGCGCAGGTACTTGCCCAGATGGCACAGGTCCACGCTCTGGCCGCCGTACTGGTTGGAGGCCACGCAGGCAATGATTTGGGTCATCACGGTACAGGCCACCTGAAAGCTCTTGGGTGACTCGATCAGTTTGCCGTTCATCACGGTGCCGTTGTCCAGCATATCCCCCACGTTGATCAGGCAGCAGTTGAAGATGGGCTGGATAAAATAGTCGGCGTCGTGGAAATGGATGGTCCCCTCGTCGTGGGCCTTTGAGATGTGCTCGGGCAGCAGGATGCGGCGGGTCAGATCCCGGCTCACCTCTCCGGCGATGTAGTCCCGCTGGGTGGCGGCAATCATAGTGTTCTTGTTGGAATTCTCCTCCGCCAGCTCCTTGTTCTCGTTGCGCAGCAGAGACAGGATCGACTCATCGGTGGTGTTCTGCTTTCGGACCAGAGCACGGTTATATCGGTAGATGATATAGGTTTTGGCCAGTTGAAACTTGTTCTCCGCCACCAGCCCCTGCTCCACCAGGTCCTGAATATCCTCCACCAGGATCCGCTGACGCTTCGTTTCCTCAATACGTGCGATCATGGCGTCGATGCGGTCCCGGCTCAAACGCTCCTCCTGGGGCATCTCAGCATTGGCCTTCTCTATGGCAGTCACAATCTTGCTGCTGTCGTAATCCACGATGGTCCCATCGCGTTTGATGACTTTCATGGCGGATTCTCCTCTCCTCTATCCTGGAATTTAACAAAATCAGCGCGGAGCGCCGAACTGCTTTAGGGCGAAATTATACCACAAGGCATTCCGTTTGTCTACTATATCTTGTGTCCTTTTTATTTTTAAAATCAAAAAAATACAATATGTATTTTTGTTCTTGCAAATGGTCAAAAAGCGGCCATTTTCCTGCCTTTCCGCCCATTTTGGTTGCCCGAGGCCGTAAAGTATGGTATACTAGCCGCAAAGCGGCCCGTATACGTTCATGGTATACTATGGGTTATATTCTGCAAATCCTACCAATGACAGGAGGCATCCTCCCAATGTGTGCAAAAATTGCGGTGGCCATGAGCGGCGGAGTGGACAGCTCTGCCGCCGCCTGGCTGCTGAAAGACGCGGGACACGACCTCATCGGCATCACGATGAAGCTGTTTGAGAACGGAGACGTGGGCGTCGAGGGGGATAGTTCCTGCTGTTCCCTGGACGACGCGGAGGACGCCCGGGCCGTGGCCCGGCAGCTTGGATTCCCCCACTATGTGTTCAACTTCTCCTGCCAATTTCACGCTCAAGTCATGGATCGCTTTGCCCAGGCCTATGAGCGGGGCGAGACCCCCAACCCCTGCATCGACTGCAACCGTTATATCAAATTTGGTGCTCTCCTCCAGCGCTGCAAAGAGCTGGACCGGTACAAGGTGGCTACCGGACACTATGTCCGCCTAAAGGCGGATCCCAGCTCAGGCCGTTGGCTGCTGCAAAAGGCCGCTCACCCGGAGAAGGACCAGAGTTATGTGCTGTACAATCTGACCCAGGATCAGCTGTCCCACAGCCTGTTTCCCCTGGGTGAACTGTCCAAAGAGGAGATTCGGGCCATCGCCGCCCAGCAGGGCCTCATCAACGCCAAGAAGCGGGAAAGCCAGGACATCTGCTTTGTCCCGGACGGAGACTACGCCTCCTTTCTGCGCCGGTATACGGGACGAACCTATCCGCCCGGCCCCTTTTTGGATGAAGTTGGCAACCGTTTGGGCACCCATGACGGAATCGTGGGCTACACCGTTGGCCAGCGCCGTGGGCTCGGGGTCTCCTCCAACCACGGACGGCTCTATGTTAAGGAGGTCCATCCCCCGGAAAACACGGTGGTGCTTTCAGGCAACGACAGGTTGTTTTCCCACGTATTGTTTGCGTCTGATTTCAATTGGATTCCGTTTGATCAGTTACCCGCTCCGATGCGGCTGCGGGCCAAGGTGCGCTATCGCATGGCCGAGCAGCCCTGCACCGTGGAGCAGACCGGCCCGGACGCGGTCCGGGTCACCTTCGACCAACCACAGCGTGCCATCACCCCCGGCCAAGCCGTGGTATTGTATGACGGAGATTTCGTCGTTGGGGGGGGCACCATCCAAAAAGGAGAATGTGTATGAGCAAAAAGAAAAAACGTCGCTCGAACTCCAGCGCCGCCGAGCGCACCCGCTCCCAGGGTGCCACGCTGGCCGACGAGAAGGACCGGGCCCGAAAGCGGCTGAACCCCACCGCCCGGAACCTGATGTTCGGCGATCTGATCTTTCTGGCCGTATGTCAGTTGCTGTACAGCAACGGCTTATTGTCCGATTTCCTCTCCGGGATTGCAACCCTCGCCGGCTTTTTCATGCTGATTCTGGCTCTCTGGTTCCAGTTCGGCAAAAAGGGGATCAACCGCTCCGGCGGTTCCGGGGGAACCGGGGGAACCGGGGGAACCGGCGGTTCCGGGGGCTGGCCCCTTATGAAATGATTGCCCGCAGCTCCGGATTCATTTGGCCGCCTGCAAGGACTTCTTCGGGAGCGGTTCGGAACGCCGCTCCCGCCTTTCGTCTTCTCCCCTCAGACATCTTCCCCCCATGTCCGCGTTGCTTTCGGCGGAAAAGCAGCCCGGATTGCTTGATTTTTCTCAAAAACTGGTATATGCTAGTGGTTATTGTAGATTCAATCTCTATTTTAAGGAGATTTGCCTGATCATGCGAAACGATGTACTTTTGCCCGGGCTGGCCGTGGTTGGCGGCGGTCTCGGCTTTGGGCTGCGGCTGTGGCAATGGACTGCCGGCTACGATCCCGACACCCAGCTTTTTGTACACGGCCATCCCGCCATCTTTCTTCTGTCTATCCTGATGGCGGCGTTGATTCTGGTGTTCCTGCTGGCTCTTCGCCCCGCCCATGGACCGAAGGATCCTCTGTCCGCTTACCGCTGCCCCTCCACGCTCTATATGACCGGAATGGCCGCCTCCGCCCTGCTGTTTTTGGGTGGAGGTGTGCTGGGCATGCTGCAGGGTATGGACCAGCTGGCTCAGTGGCGGGTCGATCCGGAAACTAACCTGGTCACCTACCCCATTGCCCTGCTGCTGTGCGCTCTGTTCTCTTTCGCCGCCAGCCCGGCCACCCTGATGCTCGGCAAAGGGGCTTATCGCGGGGAGTTCATCCCCGTCTGCTCCCTGCTGGCTGTGTTTCCACCTCTTTCCGCCCTGGCGTGGCTGTTTGCCACTCATCTGGCCCACGGCACCGACCCGATTCTGATGGACTATGGCTTTTCTCTGGCGGCAATCGCCGCTTTGCTTCTGGCCCAGTACTACACCGCCTCCTTTTTTCATGACCGGCCCCACCCCCGTGCGGCCGTGTTCTGGACTCTGCTGGGCATCGCCTTGGCGCTGATTTCCTTTGCCGACCGCCTCTCCCCCTTCCAGATGACACTTACTGCAGCCTTCGCCCTGTCCGCTCTGTCCGGTGTATGGGCTCTGCTGCGCAACCTGTTCGGCCCTCCATGGCCCAAGCGGCTGCTGGATGCGCGAATGCCCCTTGGGGCACAGAGGCAGGAAGCCCCGGACAACGGGAATGAAGATTGATACAAGGGAGATTTGAATGATGGAACCGAAAAAACGTTTTTATATCACCACCCCCATTTACTACCCCAGCGACAAGCTGCATATCGGCCACACCTACTGCACCGTGGCCACCGACGCGATGGCCCGGTACAAGCGTCTGTGTGGTTACGATGTGCTGTTTTTAACCGGCACCGACGAACACGGCCAGAAAATTGAGGATAAGGCCAAGGCCGCCGGCATCACGCCCCAGCAGTTTGTGGACAACATCGTGGAGGGCCCCGGGGGCATTCTGGATTTGTGGAAGCTGATGAATATCAGCAACGACCGCTTTATCCGTACCACCGACGACTACCATGTGTCGGCAATCCAGAAGATTTTTAGAAAGATGCACGACAATGGGGACATCTACAAGGGCAAGTATGTAGGCAAGTACTGCAAACCATGCGAGTCCTTCTGGACCGAAAGCCAGCTGGTCGACGGGAAATGCCCTGACTGCGGCCGGGAGGTTCAGGACGCCGAGGAGGAGGCCTATTTCTTCCGGCTGTCCAAGTATGCCGACAGGATCCAGCATCTGCTGGAGGACACCGACTTTTTAGAGCCCCGCTCCCGGGTCAATGAGATGGTGAACAACTTCATCAAGCCCGGTCTGGAAGACCTATGCGTCTCCCGCACCTCCTTCACTTGGGGGATCCCGGTGGACTTTGACCCGGGCCACGTGGTCTATGTGTGGGTGGACGCGCTGTCCAACTATATCACGGCCCTGGGCTTTTTCAACGACAGGTACCACGACTATGAGAAGTACTGGCCCGTCGACGTCCACTTCGTGGGCAAGGAGATCGTCCGGTTCCACTCCATCATCTGGCCCGCTATGCTGATGAGTCTGGGGGAACCTCTGCCCAAAAAAGTCTTCGGCCACGGCTGGCTGCTGCTGGACGGCGGCAAGATGAGCAAATCCAAGGGCAACGTGGTGGATCCCTATCTGCTGGCCCAGCGTTTTGGGGTGGACGCCCTGCGTTTCTTCCTGCTGCGCACCTTCCCCTTCGGCTCCGACGGCAACTTCTCCAACGAAGCCCTGATTAACACCATCAACGTGGACCTGGCCAACGACCTGGGCAACCTGCTCAGCCGCACCGTGTCCATGGTCGGCAAGTACTTTGACGGCACCCTGCCCGCTGCCCAGACCGAGGATCCCGAGAAGGACCGGGAGCTGGTGGAACTGGCCTCCTCTCTGCGCAGCCGCTATGCCGAGCAGATGGAGCACTACGCCTTCCAGAACGCCCTCAGCGAAACCTTTAAGGTCATCGGCCGGGCCAACAAATATATTGATGAGAATTCCCCCTGGGTGCTTGCCAAAGACATGGAGACCAACGGTCCCCGCCTGGCCCGGGTGATGTATAACCTGCTGGAGGTACTGCGCATCTCCGCCGTGCTCCTCTCCCCCTTCATCCCCCAGTCCTCTGCCGAGATTTTGAACCAGATTGGGGCCTGTGAAGCGTGTCAGACCTGGGACAGCGCCGCCGTGTTTGGCTCTCTCCGCGCCGACGTCACCGTCCGGCGAGGCGACAATTTGTTCCCCCGCATCGACCTGGACAAGGAGCTGGCCGCTCTGGAGGAGCTGGCCCAGGAGGCCAAAAAGGCCGCCCTGCCCCCGCTGGAGGTGGAGCCCCAGCTCACCGAGCGTGTGGACTTTGATACCTTCTGCAAAAGCGATTTCCGTGCTGTAAAGGTCAAGGCCTGCGAGGGCGTGAAGAAGAGCGACAAGCTGCTGAAATTCACGCTGGACGACGGCACCGGCACCGACCGGCAGATTCTGTCCGGTATCGCCAAGTGGTACAAGCCCGAGGAGCTGGTGGGCAAAACTCTGATGGCCATTGTCAACCTGCCACCCCGGAAGATGATGGGGCTGGAATCCAACGGCATGCTCATCTCCGCCGTCCACACCGAGCACGGGGAAGAGCGGCTCAATCTGCTCATGCTGGATGACAAGATCCCCGCCGGGGCCAAGATGTGCTGATTTTGACCCTTCGTGTGTAACGTTCTTCTGTTTTCCGGCCTCTCCGGCCGAAGCACCTATGTGCAGCTTTTTCTCGCTGCCCAAACTCGGGAGGGATGACGGATCATCTCTCCCGGGTTTTTTCGCCCCCGCCCCTCTTATCCCCTTTTCGTCGTGTGCCCCTTCCTTTTTTGGGACAGGTATGGTATAATATAGTTTGATTTTGTCTAAAGAGGTTGGGAAAACTGCGTGAAAAATATCATTCTCATCGGCATGCCGGGTTCCGGAAAAAGCACAGTGGGCGTTCTGCTGGCCAAGGCCCTTGGTTACGGCTTTTTGGACGTTGATCTGGTCCTTCAGCGGCAGGAGGGGGCTCTCCTTCAGGACATCCTGGACTCTCGCGGGTTAGACGCTTTTTTGGATGCGGAAGAGCGCGCCGTCTGTTCCGTCCAATGTGAAGATCATGTCATCGCCCCCGGCGGCAGCGCCGTCTGCCGGGAGAGATCGGCCCTCCATCTGAAATCTTTGGGGCCGGTGGTCTATTTAAATGTCCCGTTGAAAGAGCTGAATGGACGCATTCAGAATCTATCCACCCGGGGCATTGCTATGGAACCGGGCCAGACGTTGGCCGACGTGATGGCATACCGCGCCCCCCTTTACGACAAGTACGCCGATCTGGTCGTTGACTGCTCCGGCGGACAATCCCTGGCCCAAACCGCCCAGACAGTGCTGACGCACCTGCGGGCCGGTTCTCTGGCCCGGTAAAAACTCCCCAGCCCACAGGGCAATCGTGGGCCGGCCAGGCGGTATGCCTGTCTGACTGAATAAAAGGAAGTAACACATGACATTTTTCGAACTGGGGCTTTCTGCCCCGATCCTCGCCGCGCTGAACGAGCAGGACTACCAGGCCCCTTCCCCGATTCAGGAGAAGGCTATTCCCCCCGCTCTGGCCGGGCGGGATGTGTTGGGCTGTGCCCAGACGGGCACCGGCAAGACCTGTGCGTTTGCCACCCCAATTTTGCAGCGACTGGACGCCTCCCCCGTCCCGGGGCATCCCATCCGGGCTCTGATCCTCACCCCCACCCGTGAGTTGGCCATCCAGATCGGCGAAAGCTTTACGGCCTACGGCAAGCACCTGAAGCTGCGCCACACCGTTATTTTTGGCGGCGTGGGTCAGAATCCCCAGGTAGCGGCGCTGAACAAGGGCGTGGACATTCTGGTCGCCACCCCCGGCCGCCTGATGGATCTCTACGACCAGGGCTTTGTCCGTCTGAACCAACTGGAAATTTTTGTTTTGGACGAGGCCGACCGGATGCTGGACATGGGCTTTATCCACGACGTAAAAAAGATTTTGAAGTGGTTGCCCACCCAAAAGCAGACCATGCTTTTTTCGGCCACCATGCCTCGGGAGATCTCTGATCTGGTCAACTCCCTGCTGAAACACCCGGTTCGGGTGGCGGTCGATCCCATCTCTTCTCCGGTGGAGGCCATCCGCCAGTCCGTCTATTTGGTGGATAAGGTCAATAAATCCCATCTTCTGGCCTATCTGGTCCGAACCAAAAACGTAAAAAATGCCCTGGTATTTACCCGAACCAAGCACGGCGCCAATAAAGTGGCCCGGGATCTGGAAAAGGAGGGCATCTCCGCCGCCGCCATCCACGGCAACAAAAGTCAAACTGCCCGGCAGCAGGCTTTGGCCGACTTTAAGTCCGGCAAAATCCAGTGTCTGGTGGCCACCGACATTGCCGCACGAGGGCTGGACATTGAGGAACTGTCCCACGTATTCAACTATAACCTGCCTGAAGTGCCCGAAACTTACGTCCACCGCATCGGCCGCACCGGCCGGGCCGGACGGGACGGCGAGGCCATCGCCTTCTGTGACTTTTCAGAAAAACCCCTGCTGAAGGAGGTTGAGAAGCTCATTGGCCGGAAGATTTCTCTGGTCGAGGAGCACCCCTTCCCCATGGAGTTGTTCGAAGCTCCGAAAAAGGATAAACACGGCAGGCCCATCAACGAGGATGACGCCGAGGCCCGGGCGGCCGCCAAAGCGCTGCGTCTGGCTCGGGAGCAGGCCAAAAAGGCCGCCGCCCCAGCCAAAAGCCAGGAGCCACCCAAGCCGGCCCCGGAGCACAGTGCCGGGAACACTCCCTCCCGAAACCGCCGGTGCAGAAAGAAGCGCGCCCCTGGGAACGAGCCTTCCATCTCCGGTCTCCAAGCGGAACTATCCCCCTGTTCCCATCCGCGGCCCAAGCTGACCCGTTCCGGGGAACTGCTGGACACCGGGGACGCCATGCCCTGCACGGAATTTTATCGTCCCAACCCACTGGACAGTGACGTCATTCTGGACGCCACCGCGCGGCTGCTGGCGCCCCGCCGCTCCACGATGACCTCCGCCCTCCCCCAGCAAGAGGAGAAGCGGGACAGAAGCACCCCCTCCCGAAACCGCCGGCGGAAAAAGAAATCCGCGTCTCAGACCGGCCAGCCCTCTTCCCCTGTGAAGACGGCTTCCAAGCCATCCCAGGCACAGCCGGACCACAAGCCCAGAAAAAAGAGCAGTAACAACTCCGCACCTGCGCCGGAGCAGCGTCGAAACGCTTCCGACCGCAAAGGAAACCGGGATCGGGGAGGCCCCCGTGGCACGCCGGAATCCCACAGATCCCAGCACAAGGATTCCACGGAGCAGCCCAGTCTGATGAAGCCCTACTATTTGGATATTGGGCGATAACAAATCTGTGATCCCGGCAAAGGCCGAGGTTCTTGCGATTTTAAAATTAGAGTAGAGTACGGAGGACAAGAATATGGACTTTCAAGCACTGTATCAGCAAAAGCTGACCACTGCAGACCAGGCCGTCAAAGTGGTCAAATCCGGCGACTGGGTAGACTATGGCTGGTGTACCAACCACCCGGTGGCTCTGGACAAGGCTCTGGCCGCCCGGAAGGACGAGCTGCGGGATGTGAAGATTCGCGGCGGTGTCACCATGTGGATGCCTGAGATCGCCAAGGCGGAGGATGCCGGCGACCATTTCACTTGGCACTCCTGGCACTGCAGCGGCATCGACCGCAAGATCATTGCGAAGGGTATGGGGTTTTTTAGCCCCATGCGCTACTCCGAGCTGCCCCGCTTTTACCGGGAGAACGTCCACGTAGAGGTGGCCATGATTCAGGTTACCCCTATGGACAGCCACGGTAATTTCAGCTACGCGTTGGCCGCCTCCCATCTGTCCGATATGCTGAGCAAGGCGAAGGTCATTATTCTGGAGGTCAACCAAAACCTCCCCTGGGTCTACGGTCTGACCGGCAGCGAGATCAACATCCGTGACGTAGACATGGTGGTAGAGGGGAACAGCCCCGCCGTGGCGCAGCTGGGCGGCGGCGGCGAACCCACCGACGTGGACCGGGCCGTGGCGGAGCAGATCGTATCCCAGATTCCAAATGGTGCTTGTCTGCAGCTGGGCATCGGCGGCATGCCAAACACCGTAGGTTCCATGATCGCCCAGTCCGATTTGAAGGATCTGGGTGTCCATACCGAGATGTATGTGGACGGTTTTGTGGACATGGCCATGGCCGGGAAGCTGTCCGGACAGTGCAAGGCGTTGGATAAGGGCCGTCAGGTCTATGCCTTTGCCGCCGGCACACAGAAGCTGTACGACTATGTCAACCGCAATTCCGCTGTCATGGCGGCCCCCGTGGACTACACCAATGACGTTCGGGTGCTGGCCCAGCTGGACAACTTTATCTCCATCAACAACGCCATCGATCTGGACCTCTTCGGTCAGGTCAATGCCGAGTCCGCCGGCATCAAGCACATCTCGGGCACCGGCGGCCAGCTGGACTTTGTGATGGGCGCATATCTGTCCAAGGGCGGCAAGAGCTTTATCTGCATGTCCTCTACCGTTACCGGAAAGGACGGCACGGTGAAAAGCCGTATCGTCCCCACCCTGACCCCGGGCTCCATCGCCACAGATCCCCGTTCCTGCGTCCAATATCTGGTCACCGAGTATGGCATGATCAACCTGAAGGGCCTGTCCACCTGGGAGCGGGCCGAGGCCATCATCTCCATTGCCCACCCCGACTTCCGGGAGCAGCTGATTCAGGACGCGGAGAAAATGCATATCTGGCGCGGCAGCAGCAAGAAATAACGGCTCCAACCCAGTTTTCACTCCGTAACCTACCCTACTTATTTATAAAAAGCAGAGGATCAAAACAGATCCTCTGCTTTTTCGTCTCCATATTTTAATTCGGCCAACGTGGCGAGCTTATAACTATATGGTTACGTTCCTGCGGTATCCTGATTTCAAATTGAGTGCTTTTCCACAGTCTAAAGCGGACGGCAATGCCGTCCGCTTTCTCTTATCGTATCTGGTTTCTCTGCTGCTCTTGCGGATGGGGTCTCCTTCAGTCCAGCAGCGTCCATACAAAGTGCTCCAGTAGCAGCCGGCTGCCCACTGTGGTTCCCTCCGGCAGCAAAAACATGGTAATGGAGTGCTCCAGCCCCTCGTCGGACACCAGCGTGGCGTAGTCCCCGTTGATGGATCGCACCTGATACAGGATCGGCTCCAATCAAATCAACTTCTTTCGGTTTTTGTTGAAAAGTCCGTTTTATTGGACTTCTTTTCCTGTATTCTAAGTTCACTGAGATACGAAAGGAGCAAACCAGCATGGATTACGAAATGGTATGGACTCGGGGGCACATCGAGGTTTTCGACTGGGCAGGGCGGTTTTGCTTCTCTGCCGACAACGAGCGGGAGGCCCTGGAAGAACTGGGACTCACCGCCTGACAAGGTTTTTTCACTGCCAGAGCGAGGTACCTTCGGCGCCCCGCTCTGTTCGGTTTCGGCTTGGGTCAGGAATCAATAAAGCTGCGCACTCTCAACTTCACGCCCAGGTCGGAGGCAATTTTTTTGCAGGTCTCAATCTCCTCCGGCGTCTTGTCCTTGTCCACGATGGTCAACACCACGTGGGGGATATAGGCGGCGGCCTCCTTGGCAAAATCCAGCATAGCCTGGTAGGCCGCCTCCCCCTGAGCGGGATGACACAAGGCCACATACTCCTGGGCGGTCACCGCGTTAAGGGAGATGGACAGGGTATCGATTCGGCCCTTCAGTTCCGGAACCACATCCCGGCCCTGAATCAGATTGGCATGGCCGTTGGTGTTGATGCGCACGGGGGGCAGTCGGTCTCCAAATCGCTCCTTCAGTTGATCCACCAGCCATAGAATATCGTCCAGCCGGTAGGTCGGCTCGCCATAGCCGCAGAACACAATCTCCCGGTAGGCGCACAGATCCCGGGCCAAAAAGCTGTCCATCGTCTCCTGGCGTGTGGGTTCCCGCTCCAGCCACAGCGAATCCTCCGTATAAATGGAGCCCTGCGCTTTCCCATGGCGCAGACAAAATTCGCAGCTGCAGTTGCACCGATTGGTCAGGTTGACATACAGCGCGCCTTCGTATTCGTACGTGATCGTCATATCAACAGTCCCCTTTCTCGTCTATATGAAAAAAGCGCTTCCCGTTTTCCAACGTGAGGCGGGCGACCTCTTCCGGATCCAGTCCCTTCACCCGTGCAATGGTCTCGGCCACCAGATGGACATAGCCCGAGTCGTTCCGCTTGCCCCGGAATGGCTCGGGAGTCAGATAGGGAGAGTCGGTTTCGATCATGATGCGGTCCGTAGGTAGCCAATCGATGACCTCCAGCGCCTTTCGGGCATTTTTATAGGTAACCACCCCGGTGAAGGAGATCATCCACCCCAGCTTCACCAGCACCTTGGCATCCTCCAAACTGCCGGAATAGCAGTGGTAAACCCCTGTGACTCCCGGATGGGCCCGCACCACCTCCAAGCAGTCGTGATGCGCCTCTCGGTCATGAATGATCACCGGCAAAGACAGCTCCTCCGCCAGTTCCATCTGCCGGTGGAACACCGTCAGCTGGAGATCTCTGGGGGGATTGTCCTTCCAATAGTAGTCCAAACCAATCTCTCCGACGGCGCGCACCTTCGGATGGCCGGCCAGGGTGCGCAGCTCATGGATGACACTGTCCTGCCAATCTCCGCAGTCGGAGGGGTGCACCCCCACGGCAGCATACACAAAGGAGAAGGCATCGGCCAGGTCCACGGCGGTGCGGGAACTGGCCAGATCGCAGCCAGGATTCAAAATCAGTTCCACACCCTGTTGGGGCATGGCAGAAAGTACGTCCATCCGGTCAGAGTTGAACGCACCGGAGTCATAGTGGGCGTGGGTATCAAACAGATGCATGGGAATTCACCTCGGTTTGGGCCGCAGCGCGGCCCGGATCCTTGTTTTGTTCGCAGACAGTATCATACCTCAGCGGGATCGAAAACGCAAGGGGAGGGGAGCAGGCTCCCTTCCCTTTTGGCCTACAGGGAAAGCCAGACCATGTAGTGGTCGCCTTCGGAGTACTTGCTCTCACTCTCACCCTCGGCGTAAAGTTCCTGGAACACCACGGCGGCTTTGCTGACCTCGTTGGGTACCTCAAACACTAGCACGCCTTCCCGCGTCTCGCCCTTTTCCATCTCATATTCGTCGGGCAGCTGCTCATCGGACGATTGGGGGATCGGGTAGCTTCCATCCATATTGCTCAGGCTGGTGTCGGCGGAGCTGTCGTCCGCTCCCTCGCCCTTCCAAAGCAGGGCAAAATCGGCCCAATTCATGGGCACGGTATCTCTAAACGTATTTTTGATGGTCATATCACATACCACAAGCCGGTATCCATCCTGTGCCTCATATCCCCCGTAGCTGTCCATAGTCTCCACACCATTCACCGTGAAATCAAACCAGTACGAGGAGACCTTCTCCCCCATCTCAAACTCGGTTTTCTTCTCTCCCATTCCCGGAACGGCGGAACAAGCCGCAAGGGTCAAGCCCAGGACCAACATCAACACCAGGATCCATTCCTGCCTTTTTTTCACGCTGCACACTCCAATAATACTTTAATTTTCAACGCAGTATAAACCAATTATAGTGGATTGGCCTTCAAAAAACAAGTGCGCTTGAGGCGAAGCTGATACGGGTACGCTCCTCCGGCACCGGCCGGTCAGATCCGCTCTTTATCTCTCTTCTGTCATGTGGAGTATAAAATGATTTTTCTCAAAGGTCAAATACCCATCGCTGCGCAGCTTGCTCAGTTCCGCCGACATGGCGCTGCGCTCAACGGAAAGATAGTCGGCCAGCTGCTGGCGGGTGAACGGAATTTCAAATTCGGACGCGCCGCATCGCTGCGCCTCCGCGGACAGATAGGAGAGCAGCTTTTCCCGTGTTGTGCGTTTTCCCATATGGGTTATTTTTTCACCGAAGCGCAGATTTTTCCTCGCTATCTCCGAAATCAGGTTTCGAATCAGCTGGTCGTGATAGGCGCAACGTCTGGAGCAGGTGGTTAGCACCCGCTGCACATCCAGCCACATTAGCTTGCACGACTCCGCCGCCACAATGCTGAGGTTCAAAACCGCTCCCGGCATGCAGGCAAAGGACTCGGCAAAAATCTGACCCGGCATAATCCGCGCCAGCAGATTTCGCCTGCCCCAGAAGTCCTCCTGCACGATCAGCACACTGCCGACAAGCACCAAGCCAAGCGATTCGATGTGCTCGCCGCTGTGCAGGAGATACGTCCCTTTCTGCGCGCTGCTCCTTCTTGCTTCAAGGCAGCCGAGCAGAGCCTCTGTTTCTCCTTCCGTAATTCCGGCAAACATGGCAGATGTTCGAATAATTTCAAAATATTTTTTCACCGCGGCCTCCTTCTGTTGGAATTCCAACAGACAGATTACTTTTATTGTAGTACACTCAAGCCACAAAAGCAAGCAGGTCAACAACAAACATCAAGAGGGTAACATCATGAAGCGAACCATCATTCAGATTGACGAGAATCAGTGTAACGGCTGCGGCGCATGCGCTGCGGCCTGCCATGAAGGGGCGATCGGCATGGTAAACGGGAAGGCAAAACTCCTGCGTGACGATTACTGCGACGGATTGGGCGACTGCCTGCCCGCGTGCCCCACAAACGCTATTACCTTTGTCGAGCGGGAGGCGGCAGCTTACGATGAGGCAGCCGTTCTGGAACACAAGAAACAGCAAATGCCAGCCCAGGGGACAAGCGTTCCCAGCGGCTGTCCCGGCAGCTGGGCGCAGTTCTTTTCCCGCAACGGGTCCCAGCTTCGGCCATCCGCTGATGCGGCGGTGTCGGCCTCTCAGCTGCGCCAGTGGCCGGTTCAGATTAAACTGGCACCGGTGAGCGCCCCCTATTTCAACGGTGCAAAGCTGCTGGTCGCCGCCGACTGCACCGCTTATGCCTACGCGGGGTTTCACGAAACCTTCATCCGGGGCTACATTACGCTGGTAGGCTGTCCAAAGCTGGACAGTGTGGACTACTCCGAAAAGCTGACGGAGATCATCCGGGCCAACGACATTAAGAGTATCACGCTTGTGCGTATGGAGGTCCCATGCTGCGCAGGCATGGAACACGCGATCAAAGCCGCCCTGCAAAACAGCGGAAAAATGATTCCCTGGCAAGTTGTCATTCTTGCAACGGACGGGCAGATTTTAGACTGACGGATGCCGCCCAACACGGCAGGAAGGAATATACAATGAAATTTTATGTAAATGAAGGCTGTATTGGCTGTGGCCTGTGCGCTGCGGTATGCCCGGAGGTATTTGAGATGACCGACGCAAGCGTAGCCCACGCAGTAGAAGACGAAATCAACCCGGCACTGGAGCGTACCGCCCTGGAGGCACAGGAGGGTTGCCCGGTGTCAGCCATCGAGCAGCACGGAAGGAGATGATCGGATTGCCTTACCTGAAAAATATTTCACCGGAGCAGGTGCATAAGCTTGCGGATGAAATCTGCGTACAGCCCGGTCAGATCGTCAGCAAGACGTTGGCGCAAAACAACGCAGTCAGCATAACGTTGTTCGCGTTTTCCAAAGGTGAGGAGATCAACACCCACGTCTCGGATGGAGACGCCATGGTGTTTGTTCTGGAAGGCATTGGGCAGATGACGGTGGACGGCGCCCCCCACGAATGCGGGGCGGGCGAAGCGATCGTGATGCCGGCTTCCAAGCCCCACGCGGTCTATGCCAAAGAGGATTTTAAGATGCTGCTTACCGTCGTCTTTCCCTTTCCCATGGGCTGACCCCCCCACCGCCGAAGGGCGGAGCGGTCAATCTGTCGCAGGGCAAGAGCGGAAGTACCTGCTTCACGACCTTATCTGGTTGAGCTTGAGGAACTGCCCCGGCTGATACGCATCGTGCAACATTGCTCACGTGACAATTCCGGTTGCCGCGAAGCTTCTTGTCGAACAGTCCAGCATTGTGTCGATTACCACCCTGGAGAAAGACCTGAAGTCACTTCTGAAGTGACTCGGGGCGCGCCCTTTCTCCACGGAGCGCCGAAAGGCGGCGGCGGGCCGTCGACACCCTCCGCCGCCTCCGGGCATTTTTCCTAAGGTACGGAGTCTTCACAGGTCCAAGAGTCTTCGTCCTTTCTGCGTGCAACACACGGGAGATCAAACGCGCGTTGTCGTTTGATCTCCCGTCTATTTTATTTGCCGCATGGTTTCTCCTGTTTATTGTCTCAACTTCCATGGACATGCCAAAAAACGCCGTTTCGGGTTCCCCTTGTCGATTTAACCTGAGGATGCGCAAACCATTTGCGTCATGCCAAATCTTCCGCTATCATAATGTCTGCCGAATCACCCGCTTCGTTGATTCACGCGGCAATTTCCGCGCAGACGACAGCCGGATTACAGTATTATTTGTTTCCCCGTTTACGCCTGCTCCCGGGCGATTATCAAGGCATATAAACCAGCCTTGGATCAAATTGGGTTGACGTACACCCAGTACCTCACCATGATGGTGTTGTGGGAAAAGAGATCGATCAATGTGAAGCAGCTTGGAAACGAACTGCATTTAGACTCCGGGACTCTGACTCCGCTGCTGAAGCGTTTGGCAGCAGCCGGATTTGTCACGCGCAGCCGGGACCGAAACGATGAACGAAACCTGATGATCGCCCTTACGGAAAAGGGTGCGGCGCTGGAAGAGAGAGCGGTGGAACTTCCAGACCGGATCCGCACCTGCGTCCACCTCCGCCCCGAGGAGGTTTCCACACTGTACCGTCTACTCTACCAGGTGATGGATCAGCTTTCCGGACCGGACGATACTGACACGAAAGCGGAATGACCGCCCACCATATAAAACAGTCACCGCGGAGGATGATGGATCCCCCGCGGTGACTGTTTTGCTTTTAAATATTCAAATGACAAGAGAGGGAGCAGCATATACGCGGGCGGCCAGCTCATTGTCCAGCATATACAGGCCCTTGGGGTCGGATGCAAACAGGTCGTAGCGCTTCAGGATATCTTCGGTGTTTTTCTCTTCTTCTCCCTGCTCTTTCACGAACCAGTCCAAAAACTGCATGGTGCGGAAATCCTTCTGCTCATATGCCACCGCGTAAATCGCGTTGATGCGGGCCGTGACGATCTGCTCGTGTTCAAATGCCTTTGCAGCGGGCATGCGGAAATCATCGTACCGAATGTCCGGCTTTTTAATGTCGTCCAGCGCGGCGACCGCTCCATTGTTGAGCAGGTATTTGTTGAAGAGCAGTGCATGGTCGCGCTCCTCCTGCGTCTGAATGGTAAACCAATTGGCAAATCCATTCAAGTTCTTATCCGCATAATAATTTGCAATGCCAAAATAAATGTATGCAGAGTACCACTCAAAATTCTCCTGGTCACTCAGCATGGAAACAAGTTTTGCGTCAAGCATGATAACTCCTCCTTCATATTTTATCTCTTACGAAAGTTACGCACGCACCCCGGCAGACTTGTCCTTAAACACGACCGGGAATTGGTATGGCGTTAACCGTCATATGACCCAGGCGCAGGCAGTATCACGAGATGGCTGACAATCTTCTCGTCCTTTTCAACGGTTTAAGAACGATCGCCGTCGGCAAAGGCGACTGCCCTTCGAATTCACAAGCGTGCTAAATAATTGTGCGCAATTTCATTTTAGTATAGGGCACGTCGCTTGAAAAGTCAAGCGCTCCGCTTCAAAACGGGAGGTGCCGTGCATGTTTACCAAACCGCACCGAACATTCCAACGAGTGGGCCGGAACGAGCGGGCCGCCGCCCGGTACCGGGTGGCGGCCTTCCTTGCTTCGGTTGAACCAGCATCAAGCTGCTCTCTCTGCAACGCGCTTTTCGTTCTCAAAAACATTTTTGTCGTAACTGTCATCCATACGCATAGAATGGGTTATCTCAACTCGGCCATTTTTGTAACGTTTACAAAAATATTGGAGATGGCATACCAAGTCGCAAAATCCACAGATCCGGTCACAGGAAGATGGAATATCGTTTGGAATTGCTTCACTGCGTTTTGGGTTACTTCGTCGAACTCCCCATTCTCTTTGTTTTTCGGGATGGCCGGAAAATGATTTGCAATCTGATTCAGCTGGGTTTGGATGGTGGACACCGCGCTGCCGCTGCTTCCAAGCTGCAGTACCGTTCCGCCATAAGAGAGCGGTACCCCCATCACCTTTTCCGCGGCAGCCAGATAGACCTCGGACCCGTAATAGTTCCTTACAATTTCAATTGCGCTGTACCCTTGCTCGCCCAGCGACTGAGACCCCCATTGGGACAGCCCACTGCACTGGGCTCGTCTTCCGTCACAGTATTGGGTCAGCAGGGGCTGATTGATGTTCTCTTTTGTCACATAGGTGGTAAACAAGTCGTCCACGATCACGGAAATTCGCTCAAACACGTTGCGTCCATTGACAAAAGACTGGTCGTAGGCCGTTGAATTCGTAATGGTAAATTCATAGCCCTTCCCCCGGTACCATTCGGTGAACACTCGATTCAGTGTAAACGATAGAATGGCCAGGACATTGGCTTTAATGGCTTCCGATTCCCAAGTGGAGTAAATCTCACTGCTGGCTACGTTCTTGATGTAGTCGGTGAACCGAACCCAAACATTCTGTGCCGATGTGTCCGTAGGCACACCCAGATGCACAACCACAAACTCCGGGACGACAGGCCGGTCCAGCACGACAAGCCCCGTCGGTTCGGGCAGCGGCTTTACTTCCGGCTCCGGTATTTTTGGGGGAAAATCCCCCCATAGCGTATGGGGCTCGATCAGAATATTCTTTACATTAAAGCCGTTTGCCGTGGCCGCTCTCAGTGGCGCTTGCTGCAGCGCCGTGCTGTTGGGAAGAACCTGAACCCCGCCGATGTGCAGCGTCTGTCTGTCCGCTGCTCGTACGGTTAAATTGTAAGACGCATAGGGCTTATCTCCATTCCCGGTGACAGAATAATCCTCCGGCGGTGCCGGAAGTTCAATTTGCGGTGTCTGGCCGGAGGAATCCGTTGTCAGTTCTTCAAGAACACTTCCATTGGTCGGATCGGAAATGCGTACGACTGCGTCGGGAATTGGAATCAGGTCGCTCATCGTTGATACGCTGACCAGTAATTTCCCCCGATCTGGATAGTCCTGACTCATATTATCCTCGCCTTTCTCGTATTCATATCATGATCACCTTCTGCATTCAATACTTTATGATGGAGGAAATATCATTATGCAAGATGAGTACCGCAGGCCTCTGTCTCCACCGCCAAGCCTTGAGCCCCAAATTCACCCGGTCCTTCAGGGGACCGGCCCTCAGTTTATCCGTCAGTACCTATTTTTGTATACATATGTTTTAACCAAAAGCAGCCAACACTTTTGGATTTATCCAATTCGATTCGATGCCCAATTTGTTTACGCCTATGTTTGGAACAATAATACATGGAGTTTAGCCAAAATCCCTATCAATTCCATTGACTGTGTTTATTAGGATGATATGCTATGGACGAATATATTGTGAAATATAATGGCGTGCTTGATCTGCCCGGGCTAAACGTGGAGATCTTAAATGAAAATTATGCAATTATTACGGCCGAACGTGACGTGATTGAGCAACTTTATACCCTGCCGCAGATCGAATATTTCGAAAGTGCCAAAAAGCTTTTCCCCCAACTCCACACATCAATGCGACAAGCCTGTATCACACCGGTCAAAAATCCATCCGGTGCCTTTGGTCTGACCGGTCAAGGGGTCGCGGTGGGAATTATCGATTCGGGAATCGACATCACGCACCCCGAATTTATAGACGAAGACGGAAACAGCCGCATCTGGTATCTCTGGGATATGACCGCATCGGGCACACCGCCCGCCGGGTTTTCCTCCGGTGCAGAATACGAAGTCCGCACCATGCAAATTGGCACGGTAAATTCCTATGACACCAACGGCCATGGTACGGCTGTTGCCTGCATCGCAGCCGGAAACAGCGGAGTCGCGTCGGACGCAGCCATTCTGGCAGTAAAGCTGAGCCCAAATCCAGTCAAGTCAACCGACATCATGCGCGGCGTCAAGTATCTGATTGACCGCGCCAAACTGCTGAATATGCCGTGCGCCATCAACATCAGCTATGGCACCAACAACGGGTCGCACACCGGGCAGTCTCTGTTTGAAACATACCTTACCGACATGTCACAGCAGTGGAAGACATCCATTGTCTGCGCATCCGGAAATGAGGGGTTTGGAGGGCACCATTACACAAGACAGCTGATACAGGAGGAAATCCTGCGGGTGGAATTTGCCACGGCCACCATCCGCCCCAGCATGTATCTGACCCTATGGAAAAATTTTGCGGACACGGTGGAATATGAGCTGATCGCACCAAGCGGCCGCTCCAGCCCCCGGCTGAATAACCAGCTGCGGTTCTTTGACACGGTCCTGGACGGCGTCAATATCAAGGCGTTCTTCGGGCTTCCAAGTCACTATACGGTTCTTCAGGAAATCTATTTTGATTTTGAAGGGCTGAATGGATCGATTCCAGACGGCGTGTGGACCTTGGTCTGCTACGCCCGGAATATTGTGGATGGATCGTTCCACATCTGGCTTCCAACCATCGAAGAAGTCACGGAGGATACCGCGTTTTTGGAGCCCTCTGTTCTGCTGACCATGACGCTTCCGTCCACCAGCTATCAGCTTCTTTCGGTCGGCGGATACCAGGGGTACACCGATGTGGCCAGCGCTTTTTCCGGAAGGGGAACTCATTTGTGCAGCGGTCAAACCCAGCTTGATTTGGTGGCGCCGGCAGAAAATATTCTGTCGGCAAAGGCAGGCGGGGGCTACGACACGTTTACCGGTACCAGCTTTGCCGCTCCTTTTGTAACCGGATCGGCTGCATTAATGATGCAGTGGGGCATCGTTCTTGGCAATGATCCGTTTTTATACGGAGAACGCATCAAGGCTTTTCTTTGCGGATCCGCGCAGCGCTTTCCCGGCCAGTCCTATCCAAATGCGTCCTTGGGGTATGGAGCCCTGCGCCTGTGCGATACCATGCGGGATCTTGCCATCATATTACGGAGGTAGCTTATGGAATATGGG
>JBFWME010000041.1:0-21392 GCA_050251755.1 Lawsonibacter sp.
GCTGTGCCACGCCGGGGGTGTAGGCCAGAGACAAATCATCCTTGGTGGCCACGGGCACCGTCGCCACCACCTCAATCTTTCCCTTCCACTCCCCATGCAGGCGAAGGGATTCTGCTGCGTAATCCATCAAAGTATCCTCCAGTTCTTGATTATGTTTCAAAGGGAAAGCGATACGGTAACTTTAATTCGTCACGAACCTTCATCATCTCCTTCTGAACCGCCTCGCCCACTGGCACACCCTTATCCTTTCGTTCACACCAAGTCAACCACTCTTTTTCTCCAGCCGTATAGATGCGCTCTTCCCCAGGAGCCTTTTGGGATGCGCGCAGGGCGCGGCAAATATCTCCGGCAGTCTTCTTAAATGTATCCAATCCCATAAAGAATTCCGGATTGATCACAAAGAAGAAGTGCCCAAGGTGATACATTTGCGGCGTTCCATCTTCGCTTACACCACTCAGCGCTTTCATAAAGGGACCACCGCACAGCGCTGCGGAGAGGATCTCAACCACCGCTGCATAACCATAGCCTTTGTACCCGCCCATGGTATCGCCAATGCCGCCTAAGGGAGCCAATGCAGCGGTTCCGGCAACCAGCGCCTTTAAAATCTCAGAGGAATCCGTCATTGCGGTACCGTCGCTTGCCACGACCATACCAGCCGGAGTCTCCTTGCCCGTGCGGGCATAGTACTCAATCTTGCCGCGCTGCACAATCGAAGTTGCACAGTCTATGCTGAAGGGAAACTCCTCATCCGTCGGGAACGCAAAGGTCAGCGGGTTTGTACCCATCATATTCTCAACACCAAACGTAGGGGCAATGGATGGACGTGCATTGGTCCCGGTGATGCCAATCATCCCCGCCTCGCTGGCCATGGTGCTCCAGTACCCCGCAATCCCGTAGTGCGTGGAATTACAGATCGAACCGCCGGCCATTCCGTATTTTTTGGCCTTTTCAATCAGCAGTTCCATCATTTTGTGACTGGCAACCATGCCCATGCCATCGTGGGCATCCATGACGATGGTGGTCGGCGTGTCCTTCAGAATTTCAATTTTGGTGACCGGCTTCAGAGTTCCCTTCATGATACGGTCGATATAAATTGGTTTAAATCGATTGCATCCATGGCTTTCAATGCCTCGGCGGTCAGACTCCAGAAGCACATCCGCGCAGATTTTCGCGTCTTCCTCCGGGACGCCATACCCCTTAAACGCATCAACTAAGAAGTCGTTCATCAGTGTCCAGGGTACATAAGGTCTGGTTTCCATTCTCGAAATCTCCTTCTTCCTTGATTTTCTAGCTGCTACAAATGCAAAAAGAGCGCAACAACTCCAGCTCACACTGTAGTTGTTACACTCAACTCACACAACTATCTTTTCTGCCCTTACTATAGCAAAGCTTTGTTCAAATTGCAAGAGTTTTTTGAAAATTAAATTTAAGTATTATCACTTATGACTACATCTCACGCATCATACCACAGCTTTTCACAGGTGGTCGAGATACACTGGGCACCCGCAGAAAGGGCGCTGATGATGTCCTCTTTATCGAAAATCAGCCCGCCCGTGATCACTGGCACCTCGGTTATTTCGCTGACGCGATGGATAATCTTTGGCATAACTCCCGGCAAAATCTCGATGAGGTCAGGATCACATGAATCAATCTGCTTGTTCAAGTTGGCCAGCGAAAGAGAGTCCACAAGGAACACGCGGAGCACGGTCAGCAGACCGATTGCTTTCGCGCGTCGAAGGTGCGGGGGCCGCGTGCTGATGACTCCGTCGGCACGGATAAATTCCTTGGCAAAGTCCGCAGCAATTTCCTTGCTTGACAGGCCCTGGGTAAGATCCAGATGGATAAAGGTCAGTTTTCCGGCCTTTCTCGCACGCTCCACCAAATCGCGGAGATTGCAGATGTTTCCAAATAGGAAAAAGAGGATATCACAGTCAGAAGCAATGGCCTTTTCCAGTTGATTTTCATCCTTCACCGCCATAATGATCGGATTCTGTTCAAAGAGCTGCAGTTCCGGTTTCATGCCAATAAATCCCCCAATCAACAGAGTATTGCAGTGCATCCATATTGTGCGGGCCTTGACAGAAAAGATGCGCAGCATAAGAGGCTAAGCAGACGGCTTTCTCACACCTGAAACGCACTTACGGTTCCGATCCATTCGCCCGTTTCTTGTGACTTATAGACATTTCCATTGCTTAGCCCCTACGGATTATTTATATCATACTACAATTTTGTAACATCGACAAGTAAAAACTGGCTATTTGAAATGATTTGATGGGCACCGACATGGAAAAAGCATCCATTGAGCCCTATTGTTGAAAAACCTCCGCGCGCGGCGGATATCTTGCGAAACTTCCATGTGGCAAGACATCGCCGCCCCCCGCGTTTCTTACAATGAGAATACAAACGGCCCGTTCCGGGAATAGGGGACGGAAGCAGTGATCAAGCAGCCTGGGCATCCTCAGAAATCAAAAAGCGGAGCTGCCCGCAGACAGCTCCGCTTTTGATGTTGTTTTATCCGTTAAGCTTTGGGTGGAAAGGTGATGCCCCCCACGTTCACATTGACCGCAGCAACCTCCAGCCCCGTCATGGACTCGATGGCTGCTTTTACTCCGTCCTGGATGGCTTTTCCCATCTCGGGGATGGTGTGGCCATACGCCATCAGCACGGACAGCTCCACCTCAACCTTGTCGTCCTCCGTTTTGATTCGGACGCCTTTGGCCAGATTTTTCTTGCCAAGCAGTTCGGCAATGTCGCTGCCAAGGTTGGCGGCCAAACCGCTGACCCCTTCTACCTCCAAAGCGGCGGCGGCGGTAATGGCGGCCAGTACTTCCTCAGAAATATGGATGTTGCCCAACTCGTCAGAGCGGGAGACGTATTCTTTATTATCACTCATGTTAGCCACACTCCTTCGATCGCACGATCTCCTGTTTGGATATGTGGCTATTTTACCACACTTCTCCCCACTTGACAACTGCGGCCGAAAAAACTTCCGCCAGCGGCTTCGTTTCATCTCCCACGGCGTTCACGCCTTTGCCCGCCCCCCTGTTTGTTTTCAAAAAGCGCAGCAAAATCCGGCCGGCCAGAGCCCCTCCTCCGGCCGGCCGCAAGCGGATGGCTTCCGCTTCGTTCGTTGCATCAGTCGCTGTTTTTTATCACTCGACCTCGATAATTTTGATCTGATCGGCAGTAAAGCCGGCGGCCTGTTTGACCACATCTACAATTTTGGCGGTATCCGCTTCGGTCATTCCTCCCTCGGGCATGGAGACGGCCAGGCTCAAAGAGTCCTCCCCAATAAAGGCCACGCAGTCGGTATAACCCTTGGCAATCACCAGATTTTCGATTTGCGCCTCGGTCACGGTGTAGTCCGCCATGGTCTGAATGGTGTTATTGACCTGCTCCTTCACGGTCTCGTCGGCATCCTCCCGGGCGGCGGCATCCTGAAGGAGAGACAGCGCGCTGTCCCTGGCCTGCTGACGGTTCAGTCTGGCGGTGGCAAAGTAGTTGTTGGTCGCGGAGCTTCCCGTCCCCGCCGAGGCGTCGGTCTGGCCGGAAGCATCCACGCTGTCGCCAACCAAGGGATCTCCAACCTCGCCGTCCACCATGGCGGACTGGCCCAGAGTCTTGCCGGCTTCCGCCTCCTGCTCGTAGTTCCAGTTCAGATATACTGCGGCACATACGAACAGGGCGATGGCCGCCACCACCGCGTTCCGTTTCCAAAGCTGGGACCAATTTCTCTCCTTCTTCCCCGTTCTCATGGTTCATTCCTCCTACTAACATATCAAAATTTATGTATTCCCTTCACAGATGGAGATTCGATCTGCTCCCAAACCAGTCAGTGCGGACACCGCTTCCACCAGCTTCAACCGAACCTGGGGGTCACCGCCCCCGGGACATACCACCAGCGCCCCCCGAAAGTTGGGTGCCAAGGTCTGGAGCGGTACCACCTCTTGGCTTCCGGAACCGCGTCCTACGGTAACGGTGGAAGAGTCTACGCTTCCGTCCCCGCCCCGATCCTGGTCCTGTGCCAGCACCTGGCGGCTTCCGCTGTCCAGGGTGAGCACCACCTGGGTTCTTCCTGCCCCGCCAATCTGGGACAGAACCTGCGCCAGCTTTTCCTCGAAAGCGTCCAGGTCAAAGCTGTCTGTCTGCGTGGTCTGCTCATATTTCGTTTGATCGTCTGTGGTTTTCCCCATCGGCAGCATCAGCAGAACGACCCCCACAGCAATGACCAACAGCACATATTTATATTTTCCCAGCTCCCCCTTCCACTTTTGAACCGGCTCGAGCCACTTCACGTTCACGGCAATTCCTCCTCGATGTAGTAGACCTGCCGCTCCAGCGGGACCCCCAGATCCTCCTGGATCATCTGGGTCAGGCGACTCTGCTCTACGTCGGAACAAATTCCAGCCACCTGCACCTCGTCCGGCACATACAGGCCATCTTCCCCCACCCGGCAGCTTACCCGGGCGGTGCAGGTTAGTCCCAGTTCCTCCGCCTTGTCCACAATATATGCGGCATATCGTGTTTCTATGATGGTTTTCATTCCCTCATTTACCTGTTCGTTCAACTCTGTCTTCTGCACTTCAAGCTCGGCAAGGTAATCTTCCAGCCACCCCTTCCCATCGTTCAGTTCCAGGCGGGACACCGGGGTCAACACGACGCATAGAAGAACCATCCCGCACACCAGTCTGCCCACCCGTTTTACCGCCCCAGACAGCATGATGCTGTCGGCCAGAGCACACAAAATGGAGGCAGCGATGATGGCCAGCAGCCATTCTCTGACCCCATCCATCATGCCACCACCGCCGACAGGGCAGATACCAGGCTGACCAAAAGCACCAGGGCCCCAGCCCCTGTCATTCCAAGCACCACGCCAAACGCTCCTCCAATGGCATCGATCAGCTGGCTGAGCCTGGGCTTGGCCACAGTGGCGCACAGAGCGGCTGTCGCCTTATACACCAGATACTGAAAGGCCAGCTGGAGAAAGGGGGTCAGGCAAATGGCCAGCACCACCAACGTCCCTGCTACCCCCACCGTCCCTTTGAGCACTCCAGCCCCGGCCAGTACCGTCTCCGAAGCGTCGGCTAAAATGCTTCCCACCACCGGGATTGCTCTGGAGATGGCCAGCTTGGCCGCTTTGACGGCGGCGGCATCCACATTGCCGGCTACGGCTCCGCTTGCGGTAAGGTAACCGACAAAGACCAGCAGAAACGCGGTGAGCAACCAGGTGGCCGTGCTTTTCAACAGATCCGCCAGCTTTTTTAGCCCTGGGTTTCCGACCGCCGCATGGGCGCAGCTCACCGCCACATAGGAGTAAATCAGCGGAACGAGCAGCTTGTCCATTGCGGTGATCAACAGTTGAGAAAACAGCACCGTGGCGCCCTGCCGGACGGCGGCAGCGGTCACTCCGCCGGTTGCGGCGGTGAGCACCGCCATCACCGGCAGCAGCGTCCCTGCGAAGGTATCCATCCGCCCGATGGTATCCCGTCCCAGCCCGATCATGGCCGCCATATCGGTCATGGTCAGGGCGGTAATCGCCAACGCCCCGGCAATCTCCACGGCCGGAAGCCCTTCCTTATTTTCCTGCAGACGGGTTCCATCCGCCAGGCCGCACAACAGCACAACCGCCAACAGCTTCAGCCCGGTGGCTACGCTGCGTTTGATCTGCACCCCTACCTGATCCAACGCGTCGGAAAATAAATTAGACAGTCCTTGATCCAGCCCTTCTCCCTGCGTCACACCGTAGTCTTCCGTCTGGCTCCACAGCTCATCTAAGCCTGGGACTTCCAACATCTCTGCCCCCAAACACGGAACCACGCAGGTCCAAGCCAGAACCAGAAAAATTACGATTCGTTTCATGTCAGCATCTCCGCCATCAGCACCATCACCGCCCGTACCAGGGGAAGGGCCACTACAATCGCCAGCACCGTTCCCGCCGTTTCCACAAACGCGGCCACTCCCGCCTCTCCCGCTGAACGGCAGACCTCCACCGTCAGACCGGTTAAAATCGACAGCACCACCGTTTTGACCACTGGCTCCAGCAGTTCCTCAGACAGGCCCGCCAAGCCGGCCAGGTCCTCCATCAGTTCCACAATCGCCCCAAACCCCCCGGCCACCGCAGTCAGGATCCACAGCCCGGCGCAAAGCCCAAGCAGGATGGCCAGTTCCGGGGTATTTTTTCGTAACACCGCACCCAGCACCGCTGCCGTGATACCGGCGGCAGCCACCCTCACCATGGTCTCCATCACAAACGGAACAGGGTCTTGACCATGTCAAACAGGTTGGCGATCTCCTGGACCACCATCATCAGCACCACCACCAACCCCGCCAATGTGGTCATCATGGCCTGCTCGTCCCGGCCTGCCCGGATGAGCACCTGATTGAGTACCGCAACCAATATCCCGATGGCGGCAATTTTAAAAATGAGATCTACATCCATGGAAACCCCCTCTTTCGTATCAAGTTGCCCCAGGCTTTTCACCATTCCAGACGCCTTTTCCCTCCCATGCGGGTACGCCGTCTCCCGTCTGCCGCGCCGCCTCCCCTGTTTCGCTTTTTCTCCCTTGTCGGGTCAGTAGCCAAGAGCCGCATGGGTTTTTTGTCGGGTCTTTCTCACACAAGCAGGATAATCAAAAAGGCCCCGCCGGAAACCCCCAGAATCTGGTACACCTTTCCCTGGCGTCGATGTACCTCCTCCGCCTGCTCTGCCAGCTCCTTCAGCCTGTGGCGAACGCAATCCACCGCCTTCCGCTGTTCTTGGCAGCCACACCGGCCCAGCGTATCTCCCAGAGGAAACAGGGCCTGCTGCCCGTCTTCCCCCAGCTCTTCCCGGTTCGCGGTCAGACGGCGCCACGCCATAGAGAAGCTCTCCTCCTCCAGGTGATCCAGTGCCCGACGGCAGTCCTGAAACAGCAGTCTGGCCGGTCCCTGAACACGAGCGGCCAACCGTTCCATCAGTTGGGGCAGCGCAGGAGCATCCAATTCCAGCTCTTGCTCCAGAAGCGCCAACCCCTCCGCCATATCCTCCAAGGCGCGGACACGGTCGCGTAACGCTGCCGATGCCCGAACCCCCAACCAGGCGGTTCCGGCCGCCACCAACACCGCCCCAAATAGCCGTATCATTTACTCCAACTCCTCTACCTGATACTCGCGCCGGCCATTCAAGCGCCGGATGCTGACCAGTCTTTGGATCATTCCATCCTCCAATAAGGGGCGGTACAGTGCCCTCCGCTCTAAATCAGCTCTCTCAGCCCCGTGCGCAGTGGCCAAAAGTGTTACCCCACAGCCAAACGCCGTTTTCAGCGCCTCCACATCCTCCGGCGCGGTGATTTCGTCCACCGCCAACACCTGGGGATTCATGGCCCGGAGGAGCAACATCAGCCCCTGGGCCTTTGGACAGCCTTCCACCACGTCGGTACGGCCGCCCACCTCCAGTTGGGGCAGCCCGTTATACAAGGCGGCGACTTCTCCCCGCTCGTCCGCTAGGGACACCCGCAGGGGAACACACCCGTCTCCATCAGACACTCGGCGAACCAGGTCCCGCAGCAGGGTGGTCTTGCCCATTCCCGGCGGAGCGAGAATCAGGGTGCTGACCAGCCTCCCCTTTGGACACAGGCTGTCCAAGATAGGATCGGCCACCCCCCGGACCTGACGGGCAATGCGAAGATTAGCGGAGGACAGACGGCTCAGGCTGTGAATTTCTCCGTTTCGAAGTGTGGCGGTTCCGCACAGACCGATTCGGTGTCCCCCCTCTATGGTCAGATAACCACGGCATACCTGGTCCAGCACCGTGTGGAGGGAAGCCCGGCTGGAAATCTCAATCAGCTGCTCTAGTTCCTTCGCTTCCACCGCCGCTGTACCCAGCACGCGCTCTCCTTCTGAAAACACCACCGACATGGGCCGGCCTACCCTCAATCGCAATTCTTCCGCTCTGCTCTGGTCCTCCCGGGACAAAGACAGCGCCTCCTGCCGGAGACGCGGGGGCAGCGTTCCGGCCGCCTGACGGTACGCTCCCATCTTCTGATCCATATCCACGCCTGTCCCCCCTTTGCCCAATTCTATGAGGACATGCCCTTGGATATGCCCTCCAATGGGAAAATTTTCGGTTCCTTCCCATTTGTCACTTTCCTGCAAGCGGCGATAAAAAAAGAGACGTCCTGCCGGACGTCTCTTTTTTATGTTAACTTATTTTCCGTGTTTCCTGGCCGCGTACAACGTATGTTCCATCAGCATGGCCCGGGTCACGGGTCCTACACCGCCGGGAACGGGTGTCAGGTAAGATGCCTTGTCAGCCACCTCATCATAGACCACGTCGCCGCACAGCTTTCCGTCATCACCACGGTTCACCGCCACGTCCACCACCACGGCCCCTTCCTTCACCATATCCCCGGTAATCAGGCCGCCCCTGCCCGCGGCGGTGATCAGAATATCGGCCCGGCGGCACTCCTCCGCCAGATTGACGGTTTTGGAATGGCAGATGGTAACGGTGGAGTCCTGCAGCAACATCAAAAAGGCCTGCGGCTTGCCCACGATATTCGACCGCCCCACAATAACACAGTTCTTTCCCGCCGGATCAATGCCATACTCCGCCAGCAGACGCATCACACCCGCCGGAGTGCAGGGCCGCAGAGATTCCTCTCCCAGCACCAGATACCCCATATTGGATGGATGAACGCAGTCCACGTCCTTATCCGGACGAATGGCCAGCTGCACCGCTTTTTTGTCCAAATGCTTGGGCAGCGGGAACTGGACCAAAATCCCGTCGATGTCCTCCCTGTCGTTGAGTACCTGGATCAGCTGCAGCAGTTCCTCTTGGGTGGTCTCTTTGGGCAGCACGTACTCCTCGCTGTAGATGCCGCACTGGCTGCAGTCCTTCCGCTTGCCCCCGACGTAGACTTTGGAAGCGGGATCTTCTCCCACCAACACAACCGCCAAACCCGGTTTCTTGTCAAGTGTTTTAACCTCACAGCTTACTTGTTCCTTTATTTTGGCTGCCAGGCTCTTTCCATCCATGATCACAGCCGGCATGGCTATTCCTCCTTTTTCTTTTCTTCAGAAGGTCTGCCTTCCTCAGGCACATCGTTCTTCTCCTGCTCAGTCGGCTCTTCTGTCACGGACCCATCGTCTGCCTTTTCTACTTCCCGGACTGTCTGCGCGGCGGCAATCCTGTTGACATAAAGTTTGGTCGGGCGCTTGGCGTTTCTGCGCAGCAGCCACAGCAGCGCAACCCCCGCCACGGCAGCAGAAACGGCAGCCAGCAATTGGGAGGTGCGGATGGGCACACCAAACAGCTCCAGTCCGAAGAAATATAAGCTGTCGGTCCGCAGCCCCTCGATCCACGCGCGGCCCAGTCCATACCAAAAGACATAAAACAGAAAGCACTGCCCATCAAATTTCCGCTTCTTCCCCAGGAAATAGACCATAATCAGGCCGGCAAAATTCCACAGGGACTCATACAAAAAGGTTGGATGTACGCCCAGGGTGCCGGACAAAACGCTTTGATAGCCAACCTCGTCCACATATCCCTGGGTCAGCAGCTCCCGGGCGATGGATTCCCCGCACATCCGCCACGGCAGCGTGGTTGGGCCGCCGTAGGCCTCCACATTCATAAAGTTTCCCCAGCGGCCGACCAGCTGCCCAATCAACAGCCCGTGGACGCCCAGGTCAGCAAAGGCCAGAAAGCTGATCTTTCTCACATGACAAAAAATCAGTAGGACGATAACGGAGGAAATGATAGCCCCATAGATCGCCAGACCGCCGTCGCTGTACCGCAGGATGGAGCCCCAGTTGAGGGATCCGTCCGGGTTTCGGTACAGGCCTAAATTAAACATGACATAATAGGCCCGAATCGCCACCAGAGCTACGGGGACGGCAAAGAGCATCATGTCCAGGATCTGATCCTCATTGACGCCAAATCGCCTGCTCCACTTGGAGCACAGGACAACCGCCAGCATCAGCCCGGAGGCAATGATGACGCCATACCAGTAAATAGGCCGGCCGAGGATCAAAATCGCTACCCGGTTCAAGGAAAACTCCAGCCCAAGCCCCGGGAAGAAGACGGTGTGGACCGTCTCCGCCCCAGGCAGCGCAATCAAATGTTCCAGAAACCCCATTGTTACTCCCCCCGTTTCGGCCGTACCACCGATAAGGCGGCGCGTTCTTCCGTCACCCAGCCCTCAATCAGCTGTTCTCCTTCTTCCTTGGTGATGGAATCAAAAAAGTCGGCAAACCGAAGGGCATCGACTCCCGTAAAAAAGGCTTTGGCCTGGCCTACACACAAATTTTCAAACGAATTGAGGCCCCGAACCTTGGCCCCGTAGACGCCTTTTTTCAGCCGCTGCCACAGTTTTCCGTTGATGCCATCCCGTCCGATTCGTCCGGCTTCCTCGGCCACGGCCTGGCGAACGGCAATGGGGTCCTTCGACTCGCCCCCTGCGCACAAAAAGGCACAGCCGGGGTAGCTCTCAAACCCATAGGAAAAATTCTGGTTGATGAGCCCTTCCCGGTACAGCTTGGCGTACAGCGGGCTGGAGTTGCCCAGCAGCGCCTCAAGGGCCAGCTCGGCCACCAGCTGTTGGCGCAGGCCCTCGTCCCCGCGCTTGGGTGCATCTCCCTTATAGCCCAGCTGGAAGATGGGAGTCGATACCTCCATGGCGGTCTCAATGATGCTTCGGGCCGCCCGGGCCGGCTCTTTCTCTCCATAGTCCTTCAGGGCAATGGGACCCGGAGTCTTGGGCAAAATCTCCCGGGCCACTGCGCAGATGTGCTCCGGGTCCACATTTCCCGCCACACACAGCACCATATTGACCGGGTCGTAAAACGCCTTGTGACAGGCATACAGGGTGTCGGCGGTGATATGCGAGATGGACTCCACGCTGCCTGCCACGCTCACCCGAATGGGATGGCTTTTATACAGGGCCTCCATCAGGTTCATAAAGACCTTCCAGTCGGGATTATCCTCGATCATGCCGATCTCCTGGCCGATGATTCCCTGCTCTTTGTCCACACTCTCCTGGGTAAACCATGGGACAGAAACAAAGGAGAGCAAAATACGGAGATTTTCCTCAAACTTTTCGGTGGATTCAAAGTAATACCCCGTCATGGCCGTACTGGTAAACGCGTTGGGACTGGCCCCGTTGGCCGCCAGATCCTGCAGCGCGTTGCCCTCCTTGGTGTCGAACATCTTATGCTCCAGAAAATGGGCCACCCCGGCCGGGGTTTCGTGCCATTCTCCATTCAGACAAAAACGCATGTCCATCCCGCCGTAGTTGGTGGCAAAGAAGGCATATCCCTTCTGGAACTCCGGCTTTTGGAAGACAAAGACATTCAGCCCGTTTTCCAGCACCTGGTGGGACATCTCCTCCCCTACCCGTGGGAATGTCAGTTTGTCCATGATCAGCCCTCCGTTCCCTTCAGAAAATAGATGGTGTCCAGCTGTAGCATTCCGGCTGCCTGGGCCACCTGGTCCCGGGTCACCGGTTCAATCTGTGCGGCCAGCTCCTCAATGGTGGTATCCAGTCCGGCCGCCGCCTGACCCAGCCAGAAATCCTCCTGCCTGGCCTGATCGTCCAACGTGGCCAGATGGCTGCTGATGATCGTCCGCCTGGCCCCTTCCAACTCCCAATCCTCCATCCGGCCGCTGCGAATGTTGTCCAGCTGCGCCAAAATCTCGTCCCTGGCCGTCTGATACTTGTCAAACTCGATGCCGGAGGAGACCAGCACCAGCCCCTTCATCTTCTCCACCATCGAACTGGCGTAGTAGCATAGGGACAGCTTTTCCCGCACATTTAAAAACAGCTTGGACAGCGTGGTCCCGCCGAACACGGCGTTGCACATGACCAAAGCGGGGTAGTCCTTCTCCCAGCAGGTCACGCCGCCGGTCCGGAACCCCATGGCCAGTTTGCCCTGAGCCACGTCCATAGCCTCTTCAATCACCTGGGGCTCCGGCCCGGCGCTGAGGCGGATCTCGCAGTCTGGGATGATGCGGTTTTGATTTTCCGGTAGCGCGGCCAAGGCGGACTTCAGCGCCGCCTCCACCCGGTCAATCTCAGCGGAGCCGCAGTAGTAAAGCTCCACCGCGGCATTTTTCAGCAGATCCTGATAGCGCTGCCACAGAGTGGCCGGAGTAATGGCCTTCACATGGGCCTCGTCCCCCAGCTTGTCCACGCCGAAGGCTTCCTCTTTGCACATGAGTTGAGACAGACGGTAGGTGGCGTAAGCGCGCTTGTCGTTGACCTGGCCCTTGATCCGATCCAACAAATTGCTCTTTTCTCCGGCGGTGTAGTCCGCGCAGAACGCCCCGTCCTCGGTGAAGGGATTTAGCAGCACCTCGCCCAGCAGCGCGGCGGCGGACTCTAAAATTTTCTCTCCCCCCAGAGCATACGCATCATCCAAAAAGCCGGCCACAAACCCCACGCATTGGGTCTCCCCTTTTTTGCGGACCATGGGCTCGATGGCACCGCCATACATCTCATCCAGGGCGGCGGACATGGATTCCAGATCCGGATGCACCGCGGTGCCCCGCCGCAGGACAAAGGGAACCAACGCGTTTTCCGCCGCTGTTTTCGGATCCAGCGGCGCCAACAAGGTTACAGACAGGTACGCGCTTTTAAACTTATTTGTGTGGACCGCGCGCAGCCACACGCCCGGAAACAGCTCCCGGCGATTCACTTGAGACATAACATGTTTCCTTTCTCCTGGAAAATTTAGAGGAGGTTCTTTCCTCTGCGGCACTTTTTTGAGTGGGCCGCGGCTTGCTGAGTGTACGAGTCGTCCACTCTTTGCGGAAGCCAGCACACGTACAAGCCGAGATGTGTGTTCTCCAACACGCAGGTTGCCGGAGAACCCGATTGACTTCTTTCGCGCCGTGCGCGGCGCAAACTCTGCGAGTCTTTTTTGACAAACGAAAGGAAGTTCTTTCCTCTGTGTGCAGTGTGGATATCATACCACGATTGGCATGGAAAAGTAAAGAGTTGGGACAATCTGTGAAAAAAGCGCGAACGATGAGGAAATGTGCAGGGGGAACTTAACCCGGAGCAGCATCCTGGACTACGGGCAAGTGATTGGTCCTCCGTTTACAGCGTCACTTTCAAGACGTGCGTTCCGGTCAAGTTCGCCAGGAAAACGCCGTCTTCCACCGGGGCGCCATCCAAACGTGTGGAACAGGTCCCCGTACGCTCCACCTGAATTTCCAGGACGCCGCCCGGCAGCGTCCACTGAACCTGATAGCCCGGCCAATCCGGCGGCAGGTTTGGTTCCACCTTCAGGCGGCCTTCCCGCACATGGAGACCAAGCAATTCCCGCACCGCCGTTTGATAGTACCAGCCCGCCGCCCCGGTATACCAGGTCCATCCTCCCCGCCCCTTCCGTCCGGGAGCATAGGACACATCGGCGGCAATGACGTATGGCTCCGCCCGATATTCTCGGGTGGGGTGATACTCGGGCAGCAGCGCCCGCAGCACCTCCCAGCCTTCCTGCGGCCGGTCCAGTCGAAAGCAGGCCAGAGCCAGCCAAACAGAGGCATGGGTATACTGGCCTCCGTTTTCACGGATTCCGGGAGGGTACTCCTTAATATAGCCCGGGTTCCTGCTCTCCTTCCCGTCAAACGCCGGGTCGAAGAGACGGACCACCTGCCGCTCCCGGTCGAAGAGCCGATTCAGGGCAGCCGAAACGGCCTGATTAGCCCGCTCCCGATTCGCCCCATGGGGCAGCGCAGAAAAGGACTGGGCGATGGAGTCGATTTGGCACCCAATGTTCTTGGCCGAGCCCAGGGGCCCTCCGTCGTCGTAGTATCCACGCAGGTACCACTCCCCATCCCAGGCGTTTTGGGCAGCAGCAAGGTATTCTGCCCCCCGATCCAGCAGCTCTTTCGCCGTCTCCTCCTCCCCCATTCGGCGGCAAACAGCTTCAAAACTCTGCAGCACCGCCACCAAAAACCAGGTCAGCCACACCGACTCCCCCTGGCCCTTGGCCCCAACCTGGTTCATTCCGTCATTCCAGTCTCCGCCCCCCATGAGAACCAGACCGTGGGGGCCCGGACCCCGACCCAGGACGCATCGAATGGCCGCCAGGGCGTGACGGTACAAGGTGTCTGTTTTTTCGCTGGTCAGCGGCGTCTCATACCGCTCCATCTCTCCCGGCTCCAGAGGCTTCGACGTAAGATAGGGAGCAGACTCCTCCAAAATTGACCAGTCTCCGGTGGTATCGCAATACTCACACAAAACCCAGGGCAGCCACAGCAGGTCGTCGGTAATCCGTGTCCGCACTCCGGCCCCCAGGGGCGGATGCCACCAATGCTGGACATCTCCCTCTTCAAACTGCCTGGACGCCGCCCGGATCAGCTGTTCCCGCGTCCACTCCGCGCTTGTAAACAGGAGCGCGGACACGTCCTGAAGCTGATCCCGAAACCCGAAGGCACCACCGTTTTGATACTGAGACGTACGGGCCAGGAGCCGGCAGGCGATAACCTGATACAAACACCAGCTGTTGAGATAGCGGTTCAGCGCCGGGTCCGGGGTAGACACCCGCAGCGACGACACCAGCCCGCTCCACCAGTCCATGGTATCCCGCCGCAGCTCTGCATATCGCTTGGTGGAAAAGCGTGACTCCAGCCCATTCGTTCCCGGCTCGGTCACCAGGGACAAAGGAAGTCCGTCGATCAGCGGATGGGACATAGGTGTCCCATCCCCCATTCTCCATGTCAGGATGCCGGAGGAGCCTGTCAGAAGAAACGTTACAATACGCCTGGTCTCCTGCCGGGGCACAAAGCCTTCGGTCACCAGAGCCGCTTCGCCGAATTTCTTTTCCCACCGGGCAAAACCGGGACCGTAGGTGACATCACAAGGCCGGCCGTCTCCGTCTGCAAAGACGGAATACTCCTCTCCGTTCAAGGTCAGGGTCATCCGTTCCGTCCCCCCCACCGCCAGCGGATCGTTTCGCCAAGGGGTCAGTCTGCCCTCCCGGGCATTTCCGCCGGTCCACAGCAAGCCCACCCCCGTCTCGTCGGTGAGCCAGCCAAAATCCGGGCCGCACATCACCTGACTCCAGCCCACGGGGGGCAGATGCTTTCCGGTCTGAATGGTAATGGTGCTGTCCTCGTTCGCCCTCCAGGGCGCGGGTCCGCGGTTCAGGAAAACCGGGGGCGGCGGGGCAAGGTTTTCGGATTCGGAAGTCTCCGATTCCATGGGAAGGGGCAAAATCGCCTTTGCCCAGGCCAGAACCGCCGGCGCGGCGGCATAATCCACGAAGTGAATGCCGCCTTTGGCCCCAAGGGCGGACTCGGCCCCCAATTTTTTTAGCTGCTCTAAAAGAGCGGTACGCAGAGGACGGCGGTAGTCGCCGCTCTCTTCCAGCAGCAACACCAAATCAAAGGGATATCCGGAGCGGCTGAGCATCTGGTGCCAGCCGCACCACAAAGCAGCGCAGTCCACGTCTTCCGGCCCGGCCACCGACCCGGAGGCGATGGGCAGATCCCCTGAGATGCCAAATGCCCACAGGGCCGACTGGGGCGGGCACTGCTTGGCCTCCTCCACGGCCGCCAGCTTTTCCAGCAGGCGGAATCCTTCCAGCACCTGACGCTCGGTCAGCGCCAGCCGCTGCACCAAGGGAGCCAGACTTCCCGGCTCCCCGCCCCGCCCCTCCAGAATGCGCCTGGCACCCTCGGCGGCCACCGGAACACTGTCTCCCACCGCCAGCGCCAAGGCAAATACCGCCCGCTCTCCCGGAGAAAGGCAGACCGGGAACCGAACCATGAGGCACGGATCGGTCCCAACTCCCCGCCGGAACGGGCCAATCGCCCGGCCCGGCAGGGCCCGCAGTCCGCCGCGGCCCAAGGCAATCGCCCGGTCCAGGCAGACGGAGGCCCCCTCCCCATCCCAGACAGCTGCCAAAGCCAGCTCAGTCTCCTGTCCTCTGGGACGGCGACGGAACCAAGCCCCATCCTCGTTCGCCCGACACTCCAGAAACAGCCGGGAAAAAGCCGGGTGCGCTTCAAAGTCCCGGAGACGACACAGCACCGGCTCCAGATAGAGAAGCACTTCCCCCTCCAGCCGCTCCGTCCCGCTCCAGGTCAGTTCCACCCGCCTCAGTTCGCCATTCTCCCGCCGGGGAACAATCAGCGTGGTGCGGGCGGACAGGCCGCCCGTTCGAACCATCCAGGAAGCGCCGGAGGCGTAAAATTCCCAGCTGTACTCCCCTGCCGTCTGATACAACGGCGCTTTGGTCAGGCCGAGCAGCCCGTCCGGCCCCCGAAAGAAGGGGGATACCCCTGCCGGGGCGTAAAACCCACCTGGTTTGGCCAAGGTAATTTGGGTGTCTCCCATGCAGGCGGAACTCAGCCCGTTGTCGCAGGCAAACACCGAATAGCTGCCGTTGGAGACCAGATGACATCGGGGCGACAGCCGACCGCAGCTCCCTCCCATGCGCAGCATGGCGGGACCGGAGACAGGTCTTGGCTTCTCCGGGATGTCCCGCTCCCCCTGCCGCATCACCGGGGCTCCGATGGGTACCCGCTCCTGAAGCAGTTCCCGGAAGGCGGCCATGTTGCAGTCCCGCATAAACCGGTTCTGCATGACATTGCCCCGAAGCGTGTTATCGATGGCCACCAGGCTCATTCCAAGATGGTGGGACATATACGAGCGGACCACCTCATATTCTCCCCCGGCCTGCAGACGTGAGCGCGTGTAGTCCACCGCCTCGTACAGGCCGTATCGCCCCTCCAGCCCCATATCCCGCAGGCGGCGCAGATTGCGCAGCGCACTGCGGGGGGCCAGCAGCAGGGCAAGGAACGAGGCGTACGGGGATACCACCAACTCCGTATCCAGCCCGCGTTTCAGTCCCAGTGACTGAACTCCGTGTGCTTTATATTGGTAGCTCATGTTGGGGTCAAAGGCATAAAAGCCCGACTCGGAGATTCCCCACGGGGTATGGGTCTTGGACCCCCGGCGCTTCTGGGCATAGACACAAAAGGCCAGTGACTCGAAGAGAAAGGAGTTCGGCTCGCAGGGCATCAGCAGATTGGGCATGAAATACTCGAACATGGTGCCTGTCCAGGATGCCATGCCGCTGTAATCGTTATCCCCCAACAGCATCCGGCCCAGCCGGCGCCAGTGGCGGGGCTCCACCTCTCCGCTGGCTACGGCGATAAAGCTGGCCTGTCGCGCCTCACTTGCCATCAGGTCATAGCAGCTGTTGGTCAACCGGTCCCGCTCCACCTCATAGCCAATGGAAAACAGCTTCCGCTCCCGGTCGTACAGGGCGGACAGATCCATGGCGCCGGACATCTGCTCTGCCCGCCTGGCAAGCACATCCTCGCCCCAGGTGTACAGTCCCTCCCGCAGTGCGATCAAACAGCCTCTTAGGTTTCCGCTGTCCACCGTGGACACATACCGGGGGTGGAGCGGGCGCAAGGAGGCGGTGTCGTACCAGTTATACAGGTGACCCCGCCATTTGTCCAGCTGCTTGATGGTATCCAGAATTTTGGAAATGAGCTCCACCGCCCGTTTGCGGGGCAGAAGATCCAAGTCGGCCGCCGCCATGACAGACAGCAGAGCCATTCCGATGTTGGTAGGCGACGTACGCCTGGCAAGTCCTTGGCTGGGTTGCTCCTGCCAGTTGTCGGGGGGGAGAAAGTGATCCTCCTCCCGAAGAAAGTCGGCAAAGTACCGCCAAATCAGGGTGGCCTGGTGAAGAAGGAATGCCCGATCCGCATGAGGCAGCTCGTTCTTCCGCTTGGCCGGCTGGCTGATTGCCCAGGCGGCGGCAGGTGCCAGCAGCCAAAGGATTCCAACCCCCATGCCAATGCGCAGTCGGGCCCAGTACAACGTGGCCAACCCCGCCGCCACCGAAAACCAGCAGACCTTATAATAAAACCACAGCCCGTTCTTCCCCTTCTCTGTCTGAGCCGCCGTCACCCAGGCCAGCAGGTTTCGTTTTGAGACAAACATCCGCCACAGAGCGGTGCAGACGGCGGTGGCGGCGATATAGGCGTGGTAGGGCAAAAAAAGCAGCTGAATCACCGTTTGTAGAATGGTGCCGGCCAGGCCGGCCACCACGGTGGAGTGGTAGCGACGGTGCTTTCCGTTCCGTCTGCGCGCGGCAAGCTCCGCCCCGGACAGCAGCAGGTTGGAGGCAGCAGCCACCACAGCGACTCCTCCCGCCCAGGCAAACACGGTTCCGGACGCGCAAATTCCCAGCATCAAGGCCGCCATGGTAAACACGGGGGACAGGGAGCGGCGTAAATTGTCCACCATTTTCCACCGCGCCAGAATGGGCAGCGGATTTTCTTCTCTTCCTCCGCGCCCGTTGGGCACCGTTTTCCCCAGCCAGGGCAGCAGCTGCCAGTCTCCCCGCACCCAGCGGTGGAGACGTGCGAAGTAGCCGTATACTTTATAGGGGCAGCCATCGGTGAGTTCTACCTCCCCCAGCAGCCCGGATCGGAGGTAACTACCCTCCAGCAGGTCATGGGACAAAATGGTGTTCTCCGGAAAGCGCCGATCCAGACAGGTGTAAAAGGCCTCCACCTGAAAGATTCCTTTTCCGGTATAGCTTCCCTGGTCAAACAGATCGTGGTACACGTCGCTGGCGGTGGAACCATAGGGATCCACGCCTCCCAGCCCGCCATACACCCGGGAGAAAAAGGATTTGTTCGCCGCCTCCAGCTCCACCGCTACCCGCGGCTGAAACAACGCGTGGCCGGAAATCACCCGCTTTTTCTTGGGATCGATGACAGGCTGGTTCAGGGGATGAAGCATGGCCCCCACCAGTTCCTGTGCCGCGCCCACATTCAAACTGGTGTCGGAATCCAGCGTAATTACAAATTTGGTCCCCCAAAGGGCCTCCCGGTCCCCCTCTTTCACCTTCAGCCCGGTTGCGCGGCCTTTCAGAAGACGAACCAGCTCGGTCAGCGCTCCCCGTTTTCGCTCCCAGCCCAGATACCGCTCGTCCCGCTGACTGTACATTGGACGGCGAAAAAACAGATAAAATCCGCCGCCATACGTTTCATTGAGCCCCCGAATGGCCTTGCAGGCACTGTCAACCCATGCGTTTCCCGCTTCCCCCATTGGCGCCTCGCTGTCCGGCAGATCGGCTAGGATTCCAAAACGAAGCTCTGTTCCGCTGTCCCGGTTTGCCAGACGATATCGCTCCAACAAAGCGGCCAGCTTTGGACCGCTGTCCTCTCCGGTTAGCAGTGACACCACCACGCATAGGGTACGCCCATCCTCCGGAATTTCTCCTTTTAACTCCATCCGGGGCACCGGGCGCGGAGGTACCAGACGCACCAGCGCAAAATCCAGCCCGTTTTTCACAATGTCAGACAAGGGGAGCAGCAGGAGCAGCGCCGCCCACAGCGAACCAGCCAACCCCCACAGCGTCAGCGCCGCCAACAGAGAGAGCCCGGATACCGCTCCCACATACCCCATTCCGGAAGGCAGCTGTTTCTCCTGGCCCAGGGGGCATCGGTAAAGATACCAGCCAACATGGCTTTGACTCCCTGTCCCCTGCCGGGCCAGTTCCAGCGCCTTTCCTGCAGCCTGGCTCTCCTCCATGTGGAATTTTTTGGCCAGCCGACACACCTGCTGCCGATAGCGGCGGCGGGTATCATCATCCATATTTGGATAGTGTCCGGAGGGATCTTGGCGCAGGAGCCCCTCTACCTGACTGGCCTGCTCCAGCGCCGGCCCCCAATTGGCGGAGGAAAGCGTCCGCAGAGCGGTAAACAGCATCGCGAACGTTCCCGGATCCATCTGCCCGCTTTTCAGCTTGTCCTCTTCCCCACACAGCACGGCGAGACGCTCCACCAGAGCCCCACCCAGGGCGGAAATAAACAAGGAAAGTTCCCGCTCGGTAAGGGGACATACCTCCTGAAATGCTTCCAGATAGCGGGCCAACCGTCCGATTTCCAGGTCGGGCACCGCCCATAGCGCACTCTGGGCACACCCCATCAGCAGGGAATTCCCCTGCTTGGTCCCTCGCAGCGGGCGGCCCTTTCGGAACGTCCGCATCGCCTCCTGCCCCTCTCGAAGGGCAAGATAGCGGTTATCCAGCAGCCACTCCACAGCCGGAGGCAGGGTGCTTTCCCCCTCGCTCCACACGGACAGCCGGCGGCAGACAGCTTCGATTTTCTTCAGTTCGGTACGAATCTGCCGACTCAAACCATGAAGTGAAACCGTTCTCTTTGGCTTTAGCTCCCTGGCCGCATTGAGCGCATAGTTTGTCAGATGAGCGTCGTCCATGGGGACGTTTGGCGTGTTGGACATAGTGACCTCCCGCATGAGATAAATTCCAGTTTCCGTTTAAACCATTTCTGTCCAGTTTTCCCTTGTGCCTGGCTGAATATACCCATCACAGCCACTCAGATTGTCAAGGAATTTGGCTTGACAAATGAAAGGAACTGTGCTATGATTCCTTTTGTAAAGTTAATTACCTTTACACTTTTAAGCTGAGGAGGTCAGGACTTATGAAAAATCAGGCCTATCGAATGGCCATGCTGTTCGATTTTTACGGTGACGTGCTCACCGATCGGCAGAAGGAGTTCTATGACCTCTATTATAATGAAGACCTGTCTTTGGGTGAGATTGCCGAGAACTACAACATCACCCGGCAGGGGGTTCGGGATGTGATTGTTCGGGCCGAGGCAATTTTGACCGATTTGGAAGACAAAACCGGACTGATCAAGCGCTTCCACGCCATGAAGCAGCAGTTGCAGCAGGTCCGACAGGACGCTCAGCGGCTGACTGAGCTATCCGCCCGGAACGACGATGGAGAGATGGAGACCCTGTCTCTTCGCATTCGTGACACCGCCGACGCCCTTTTAAAGGAGTAACCCATGGCATTTGAAGGACTTTCCGAAAAGCTTTCCGCGGCCTTTAAAAAGCTGCGCGGCAAGGGTCGGCTGTCTGAGGCGGACGTGAAGGAAGCCATGCGCGAAATCCGCCTGGCACTTCTGGAGGCCGACGTCAGCTATAAAGTGGTCAAGCAGTTCATCGCTCAGGTCACCGAAAAGGCGGTGGGCACCGATGTGTTGGAGGCCCTCTCCCCCGCTCAGATGATCATCAAGATCGTCAACCAGGAACTGACCGAGCTGATGGGCGGCACCAGCGCCAAGCTGACCATTGCCTCCAAGCCCCCCACGGTGGTGATGATGGTTGGCCTTCAGGGCGCCGGCAAGACCACAAACGGAGCTAAGCTGGCCGGCCTGATGAAAAAACAAAATGGCAAGCGGCCCCTGCTGTGTGCCTGCGACATCTATCGCCCCGCCGCCATCAAACAGCTGGAGGTAGTGGGCGGACAACTGGGGATCCCGGTCTTCCAGATGGGACAGACGAACCCGGTGGACATCGCCAAAGCCGCCGTAGAACACGCCGTCAAGCACGGCAACGACATGGTATTTTTGG
>JBFWME010000042.1:0-21323 GCA_050251755.1 Lawsonibacter sp.
CTGGCGGTCTCCCCCACCTCTTCGGTGACCTTGGCCACCTCATTCAGATAGACTTGAAACGTGGAGTAGCTGATCAGCGCGTCATAGCGATTGAGCGTGGAAGACAGCTGTTCGATCTCATATTCCACGTCGCTCAGGGCGTTTTCCAGGGAAATGATATCTTCCATCGTATCTGCTTTTTCCAGCAGACTCAGCAGCCGTTCCTGCTTAGTTCGCTGGGTTTTCAGGCGGGCCTCCGCGTCATAGTATTGCTCCCCCACGTCTTTGCTGCTTTCGGTGCTGTTGGTCACATAGCCCAGGCTGCCGGCCGAAGATTGGAATGCGCTAAATTGCTCTTCCGGAATGCGGATGACGTACTCACCGCTCCGGTTGGCATTCACATCCCGGTAGTTGCCCCCATAGACCGATGCGGATTCGTAGTATCCGCCATAAGAGACGACCATCTCGTCCAGCGCCTTCACCGTCTGATCAAATTGGGTGGTCTGGATGGTCAGTTCGGCCCTGCGAATCAGCTTTGTCCCGGTATTTTGGTAAACCGAGCTTTTAGACTGACCTCCTCCGGTCTGGGTCATGGGGAGACTGTCGTCCGCTTTCTCCATGTCTTCGTAGACCGTTCCCCCGCTTATTCCCGTGTTGCCGGCCATATCGTAGCTTGGGCTGGCGGAACTGCCGGAACCGCCGGAACACCCTGTGGAAAGCAGAATCAGACTCGTCATCCAAATTGCAAGAAATCGTTTTGCGCTCATTCAAATGCCTCCATTCCTACTATCTTGTGAGCTTCTTCATTGGATTAGACGAAAATTCTTCTCTCTGGTTGCACTTAAGTTTCTTTTTTTCATAGGATAGAGAAAAACGGGAGGTATCTCTATGCCCATCATCTATCTCTCTCCATCCACCCAGGAGAATAATTACTTTGTCAGCGGAGGTACCGAAGAACAGTATATGAACCTGCTGGCAGACAAGATGGTCCCCTATCTGGATGCCTCCGGCATCCGGTATGTGCGCAATACTCCCAGCATGACGGCGGTCTCATCCATCGCCGCTTCCAACGCTGGAACATATGACTTGCATCTGGCCCTTCACTCCAATGCCGCTCCGGAAGGGCAGTATGGCACTGCTCGCGGCTCTGTCGTCTATTACTACCCGGGCAGTACCAAGGGCCAGCGGGCAGCCGAGATCGTTACCGACGGCCTGAAAGAAATCTACCCCATTCCGAATCTGGTTCGAGCCGAAAGTACCACCGCGATCGGAGAAGTTCGGCGGATAAATGCTCCTTCCGTCTTTTTGGAACTTGCCTTCCATGACAATATCTACGACGCCGACTGGATCAAAAATAATTTGGATGCCATCGCCCGGAACATTGTGATCTCCCTCACCGAATATTTCGGCATCCCATTCTATGAAACGGAGCAAAATGCCTCCGGCACGGTGGACGTATCCTGGGGATCACTGAACATTCGCGCTCGGCCGAACAAAAACGCTCCCATACTGGCCCAGGCGCCGGATGGCGCTCCGCTGAGCATCATAAACGGCTCCAATGGCTGGTATCTGGTGAATTATAACGGCACCATCGGCTATGCCAGCGGAACTTTTATCACCTTGAACTAGCTGCCCAACGAAAGGAGGTATCTTCATGGATATCCACGTGGTTCGACCGGGCGAGACACTATACTCAGTTGCCCTTCAATATGGCGTTTCCATGGCCCAACTTCTCGCCAACAATCAACTTATTGACCCTTCCCGCCTGGTTGTCGGCCAGACTTTAGTAATTTTATACCCAAAAGAAACCTACACGGTAAAGGATGGCGATACTCTGACCTCGGTCGCTGCCGCGAAGGGGGTAACCACTCGCCAGCTTCTGCGCAATAACCCCATCCTCCGGGGAGAAGACCGCATATTCCCCGGCCAAACGCTAGTCCTCTCCTACCAGCAGGAGCAAGCGGGTACCTTTTCGGTGAACGGATACGCCTACCCTTTTATCGACCGGGGGCTGCTCCAACGCACACTCCCCTATCTTTCCGATTTAACTCCCTTTACATACGGGTTTACACCCCAGGGCGCGTTAATCGCTCCGAAAGACCAGTCCTTGGTGGACGCCGCACTGCAGATGGGGGTGCGTCCGCTTCTCCACCTGTCCACCCTGACCGAGTCCGGCGGCTTCTCCAACGAACTGGCTCACATCGCACTCACCGACCAAACGGTTCAAACCCGGCTGATCTCCGAGCTGATGAGTACGATTTCTCAAAAAGGATATCGCGGGCTGGATGTGGACTTTGAATTTGTTTACGGCACTGATGCCGAGGCCTATGCCCAGTTTATTTCCCGCCTTCGGGACGCCTTGTCCCCCCTTGGGCTGCCCGTCATCGTGGCTCTGGCGCCCAAGATCTTTGCCACCCAGCCTGGAAGATTGTATGAGGGCCACAATTATAGCTTGCTGTCACAAGCCGCCGATTTTGTTTTGCTGATGACCTATGAATGGGGTTATACGTACGGACCACCCATGGCGGTTGCTCCCATCCGAAACGTGCGTCAAGTCTTGGACTATGCGCTTACCGAAATGCCGCCGGAAAAGATCTATTTGGGCATCCCAAATTATGGCTACAGCTGGACGCTGCCCTACCGCCCGGGAACCAGAGCCACTTCCATCTCCAACCAGTACGCCGTGGAGTTGGCCGCCAGGCACTATGTCACCATCCGATATGATGAAGCGGCCCAGTCTCCCTGGTTCCGCTATGTGGACGAAAACGGCCAGGAACACGAGGTCTGGTTCGAAGATGCCAGGAGTATCCGTGCGAAACTGGATTTGGCCAGTAACCATGGCCTATATGGCATCGGCTATTGGAATTTGATGCGACCATTCCCACAAAACTGGCTGGTCCTGAATGCGTTGTACCACATCCGGGAAGAACTTTCCTGACAGGTCTGGCTTTTTCTCTGCTTTTGTAGTAAAATATGGAGCGGTTCACAGCCGTCTGCTGTGAACCGCTCTGATTTATACAAAGGAGGACACGATCATTGATTGCTGTTGGACTGAAGGGCTGGGCCGAGGCCGTGGTAAATGAACAAAACACTGCTATTGCTGCCGGTTCCGGTACTCTGCCGGTCTTTGCCACCCCTTGGATGTGTGCCCTAATGGAACAGGCTGCCTGGACCGCCATTGCCCCCGCTTTGGCGGAGGGGGAAAGCACTGTTGGCACCAAACTGAATATCTCCCATTCCGCTGCCACTCCCATTGGTCTGAAGGTATGGGCGGAGAGCGAGATCACGCTGGTGGATGGCAAGCGCGTGGAGTTGAAAGTGGCCGCCTACGATGAAACGGGACTCATCGGCGAAGGGACCCACGAGCGCTTTCTCGTCACGGATGAGCGGTTTTTAGCCAAAGCAGCTCGGAAATTGGAGGGCTGAACCATGTCGGTTGAAAAAGTCCGTTCCTACTTCCGGACCCTTGACCGGGAGTGCGATATTCTGGAATTTCCAGTGTCCAGCGCCACGGTAGAGTTGGCCGCCCAGGCCACAGGGGTCATTCCAGCCCGAATTGCGAAGACCTTGTCCTTTTTGGTGGAGGATGGCTGTGTCCTGGTGGTCGCCGCCGGCGACGCCAAAATTGATAACCCTAAATACAAAGCTATGTTTCACACCAAAGCCAAGATGCTGAACGCGGAGCAGGTATCCCAGTTTACGGGACATGCCGTCGGCGGCGTCTGCCCCTTTGCCAATCCAGAGGGCGTGAAAACTTATTTAGATGTATCCTTGAAGCGCTTTGATACTGTGTTTCCCGCCGCAGGCAGTTCCAATTCCGCCATCGAACTGTCCTGTCAGGAGCTGGAGGCGTATTCCCACAGCCTGGGTTGGATCGACGTTTGCAAGGACTGGCAGGAAACCTGACGGAGTTTTTACGGTCAACCGAATGGCCGGGCGCTGTTAAACCAGCGCCCGGCCGTTTTTATAACTCGATGACCTGAGTGGCAATTTTTTTCCGAAAAACCCGGTCGTGCTCTACAAACAACAATGTGACGGGAGTGTCCAGCAGCAGTTCCTCAATCTGCATTCTGGAAAATAAGTCGATATAGTTCAGCGGTTCGTCCCACACATACAGATGGGTACTTTGGCACAGACTGGCCGCCAGCAAAACTTTTTTCTTTTGTCCCGCGCTGTACTCCTCCATATTTCGTTCAAAAAGCGCACGTGAGAAATCCAATTTTCGTAGAATCGTCAAAAACTGTGTCAAGTTAATCCCCTGTACATCCGCCAATTTCAAAAGGTTTCCCCTCAAGTGATCCGCGTTTTGCGGCACGTAGGAAATGTTCAGTCCGGAGGCCCGCCACAGATTTCCGGAATGGGGCACCTCCTCCCCCACACACAGACGGAGCAGGCTGGTTTTTCCGCTTCCGTTTCCGCCGCTCAGGTAGATGCGATCTCCCTGACAGATGGAGAACGAAATGCCGCTGCACACGGTTCTTCCATCGAAGGTAACAGAGAGTTCCCGCCCCTCCAGCAACCGCCGGCTGGGGTGCACCGCCGGAGTCAGCTTCAATGGATCCGTTCGTTCCAGGTCCTTCAACAGTGTTTCCTTTTCACGGGCCGCTTTTTCCTGCCTCGCCTCGATTTGTTTGGCCCGCTTCATCATCTTTGCCGATTTGTGTCCGATATAGCCGCGATCCGGGCGCAGCCCAGAATTTTTGGTGGCGTACTTGGTTTGCTCCACCTGCCCAGACCAGTTGGACGTTTGCTCAGCCGACTGCTGCAGGCGTTTGATCTCACCTTTCAGCTTCTCATTTTGGGCAAGCTCTCTCCGATCTTTGGCCTGCTTTTCCTGAAACCAGGTGGAGAAATTTCCACGAATCAGCTCCGGTCCCGTGGAATTTAGAGCCAGGATGTGGTCCACGCAGCGGTCCAAGAACGCCCGGTCATGGGACACTAACAGAAATCCGCGGCTCTGTCCCTGAAGATACCCGGCCACCTGGTCCTTTCCCCAGGCATCCAAATGATTGGTAGGCTCATCCAGCATGGGCCAACTCCCGCAGTCAAGAAACTGGGCGGCCAGCAGAGCCCTGGTCTGCTCCCCGCCGCTCAGGGTGGAAAAGGGCCGATCCAGCACCTCCGCTCCCAAGCCCAGCCGGGACAGTTCCCGGATCAGCTGCCAATCCTCCCGATCCGGGACGTCTTCCTTCAACACCTGAAGCGTGGTCCGAGACGGGTCCGGGACTGATTTTGGATAATAGCATCGTGGCTCACTGCAGGAAATCACACCCTGCCCCTCCAAGCTCCCTTCCAGCAGCCGAAGCAGAGTGGTCTTTCCTCGGCCATTGCGGCCCAACAACCCCAGCTTCCAATCGGTATCCAGTTGAAGATTCAGCCCCTGAAACACGGGGGTGTGATCTCCCTCGTAGGTAAAGCAAAGATTTTGAATGGTAATTTGTGACATATTCCGTTCCTCCTGTCTAAAAACCAGCCGTCCGGCTGCTTTTTCTGCTTCGACCCGCCTGCAGAAAAATTTTTTCCTGCAGGGCGTGCAAACGCAAATGCCGCAAGAGGAAGGCTCCTCTCGCGGCAGACAGGCAAACACAGGTGCCCAGCAAAAACTGGGTACCCATCCCCTATAAAAACCGGAGGCAGTGCGCATTCCCCTTGCAACCGGCACGACAGGCCAGGACCACATTCTGTGGTCCGAACGACTCCGTCATGCTGTTCAGCAAGAGATTTTGCGCATCTTCCCGCCTCCGTTTCTGTTTTACATTGTAAGTATCTTATCATGGCTGCCCTTATCTGTCAAGCTGCCGCATTCAACGCAACCCCATCGCGTTCCAAAAGCGCCTCGCTCCGGTCTCGTGGAGTCTGAGGCATCGTTTTACCGACCACCTTCTTGTAACAAACACGGCCCGTGGGAATTTCCCACGGGCCGCGTTCAATTCCAGTTAATAGTATGCTTGGCCTCATGCTCTGGGATGTGCCTTCAAATAGACGTCCTTAATCTTTTGATTCAAAAGGCGGGAATAAATCTGGGTAGAGGAGATGTCCGCATGACCAAGCATCTCCTGTATGGAGCGCAAATCAGCGCCGTTTTCCAGCAGATGGGCCGCAAACGAATGCCGCAGCGTATGTGGGGTAATATCCTTCTTGATCCCGGCTTTTTCTTGGTAATACTTGATCAGCTTCCAGAATCCCTGTCGGCTCATCCGCTCGCCGCTCATGTTGACAAACAAGGCCGTCTCGTCCAACGATTCCACCAGCTGGGGCCGGATATTATGTACATACTCGCTGAGCGCCCGAATGGCTGCCGGATACAGGGGGATAATACGCTCTTTCCCTTTACTGTAACACTTGAGGACACCGCCGGGAAGATTCAAATCATCCACATCCAGCGCAATCAGTTCGCTGACTCGAATTCCAGTGGCATAGAGTAGCTCCAGCATGGCCCGATCCCGATATCCCTTCAGGTCGGTACACTCCGGCTGCTCCAAAAACAGTTCCACCTCTTTGCCGGTGAGTACTTGGGGCAGCTTTCGCTCCACCTTGGTCGGAGCAATCCCCTTGGCCGGATTCCGTTCCATCTTCCCCATCGAAATCATGCAGTTATAAAATGACTTAATGGAAGCCACCGACCGGGTGACCGTGGCAGGAGACTTCCCCTTGCGGGTCAAGGAATGGGTGTACTCCTCCACGTCCTGAGACAACACCTCGGTCAGCGGAATGTCCAGTTCCTCCATTCCATGGAGAAACTGGCGCACATCTCGAAGGTAGGAACTGATGGTGTTCGCCGAGGCCCCTTTTTCAATTTTCAAATAGTCCTCATAGGCGGACAACAAATCAGACACAACCAAACTCTCCCTAATTAAGGATTACAACACCACACGGGCCGCCGCCCGGAGTAAAACAGGAACCACAAAATACTCAGCCCCGGCGCAGGCCAGAATCATCGCCCCGCACAGCCCCACACACAGACAATATGAAGGAGAAAACAACATGGAACAGCGTCCCTCTCCCGATCCATGGCGCAGCAGACGCCGAGAACTGGATAATCCCTGAAACCCAGCCAAAAAGAGGGCGGGACCCCACAATAGAGCCGGCAACCCGAACAGCACCAGCGCAGGGATTAACCCTGCGCTGCCAAACACTCTGCAAAAACAACCAACAGAAAAGGCAAAGAAAAATCCTCGTACACAAAACAAAATGGGAATCCCAACCACGCCAAGGACTGTGGAACCCAAGATTACCACCGCAACCAGATATCGCATCTGTTCCCATACTGTCGGCCAAAACGAGCGAGCCGCCGTTCCGTCTTGGGCCAACGACAAATAATCCGCCAGATATCGGCTTAATTCTTTGGCTCCCTCTCCCCCGGCAAATCTGGCAAAAAGGCATCCGGCCAGACCACCCGCCAAAAATAGAGCACCAAGTAAAATCAAAACAGTACACTGTCCCGACAGCAAGTCCCATTTTTCCCGTTCCCGCTTTCCCATTGTTGTCACCTCGGTACAACCTATGAGAGGAGAATCGGAAATAGACTGAAAACCCGTAACATGCAAAACAAAGGTGTTGTATTTAATATAACTTTAACTCTCACGTTTCGCAAGCCTTTTTCTGGTTTTTTTTCACTTTTGTCAAATTACTCAATACTTTATGTCAACAATATTATGTAAACTTTGTAATGTAAGAAAGAAGAGAGGCCCGCTGATTTCGGGCCTCTCAAGCTAAATACAGGTTTTATCCCGTTTTGCCGTACCAGATATTGATTTTTTAGGGTTTATTGGCACCCTTCGCATTGAATACAATCCGTATTATTACAATCTGTATTCTTCTTTTCCCTCATGCCCGCGGCGATGGCATTCAGCGCAATTGCGCACTCCAGCCGCTTGCGCTCCATTTCGCAGGCCACCTCGTTGGATTTTGTTATGTCGCCGTTGACAAGCAGGTTGGAGGCCGAACAGCCTCCACTGCAGTAAAACCGGGCCCAGCACGTTTGGCAGGCCGGACGGGTATAGATGTTTTGCTCCGCAAATTTCCCGGAGATGTCCATATCAAAGGAGCCATCAAATACGCTGCCCATCCGATACTCATCCTTCCCTACAAACTGATGGCAGGGATAGATGTCGCCGTCGGGCGTGATGGCAACGTATTCGCAGCCGGCTCCACAGCCACGCAGCCGCTTGATGACGCAGGGGCCCTGGGCCAGATCTACGTTAAAATGGAAAAAGTTTATGTCTTTTCTTCCGATCAATTCTAGGGCCAATTTTTCATATTCGGCATCCACATTGGGCAGATCCGCCTCCTGAATGGCAAATGGATCCTCCAGCGGTCCACTGGCCGGCTCAACCGATATGTGCCGGAAGCCCAAAGAGGCCAAATGCATCACATCTTCCGAAAAGTCCAGATTGTTTCTGGTAAACGTGCCTCTCACGTAGTAGTCTTTGGTCCCTCTGCCGGATACCAGCTTCTGAAATTTCGGAACAATGACATCATAGCTTCCCTTCCCATTTACCGTTTGACGCATATGATCGTTCACATCAGGGCGGCCGTCCAGAGAAAGGACTACGTTGGACATCTCCCGATTGATATAGTCGATGTTCTCGTCGTCGAGCAGGACTCCGTTGGTCGTAATTGTAAAGCGAAAGCACTTGTCATATTTTTCTTCCAATGACCTGGCATATTCCACGGTTTGTTTGACCGTATCCATTGCCATCAGCGGCTCACCGCCAAAAAAGTCCACTTCGATGTTGCGGCGCTTGCCAGACTTGGCAACCACCCAATCAATGGCCTTTTTTGCCGTTTCCACATCCATTGTCATGCGACGTCCGGTACCAAAGTCGCCGGTGGCGGCAAAACAGTACCGGCAGCGCAGATTGCAGTCGTGCGATACATGAAGACATAGCGCCTTTACCACAGCCTGACGCGGTAACGCCATCGCCTTTTCAATGTCGATATACTCGTCGGTGGTAAAAAGCAGCTCCTGATCCTGCAGAGCGCGCAGCTCCTGCCACGCTTCGGCCAATTCAGCCGCGTCATACTGGGGCAGTCGGGCCACCAGCTGGTCCGGCAATGCCTGATTCATGGGGCCCTCTACCAAAGAGAGCAGATCATAGCTGAGCTTGTCCAACACATGAACCGCCCCGCTGTTTACATCCGCCGCCAAATACTGGCCCAGGGCGGTAAAGGTATGTACCATATTAAAAATCCCTTTCCTTTGCCTCCGCTCCCCCGCGCAGCACATCCACGCAGCGGAGCATGAAAAAGGGCAGGCGAATGCCTACCCTTTTGAAAAGCTGGCTGTTTATATTACTGGTTCTCGCACTTCTGATTGGCTACGGTGCAAGAAGTCTTGCAGGCAGACTGGCAAGAAGTCTGGCACTCGCCGCAGCCGCCTTTGGCGGCGCTGGCCTTCAGAGTGGCCCCACTGAGAGTCTGAATGTGCTTCATTGGTATATCTCCTCCTGATGATCACAGGGCTTTCAGCCCCGCATAATTTGAATTTATTATAGCATAGTCTTTCGGTTATTTCAATCATCTTCTGCGTTTTTTCTTCGCGGTGCCGCTCAGAATTCCCGCGAGGCCGCCGCCGCAAAGACAGGCGCACAGGATTCCGGCCCCGCCCTGTTCCAAAGACGCATTATCATAGGCCATCAGTCCTGCTGTTAACAGAAGCAGAAACAGCACCGCCCCCACGCCAAGCCCCACCAGCAGCGTTCGTCTGCCGATTTTTTTGGTTGCGTAAATGCCTCCCGCCAGCGAGCCCAGCACGCAGGCGGCCAGCACGGCACCCTCCATCCACCGCTCACGCATGATCCCCGCCGAGACCAAAACCGCACACAAAAGCAGGGCGAAAATCGCGATGACCCCCGCCAGTACGCCGCCTTTTAACAGATCGCACATGGTGTTGATCCACTGTCTGCCAGGCTCCTCTTGATGTCTGTCCCGTTTCTTCATAACAACACCCTCCCCACGGTTTCTAACAAAACCTATGCGGGGAGGGTGCGTATCATGTCATCTTTTTTTCGGTTATTTGCTCTGTCCTGCATCCTTTGCGTTCTTGCTGGAGACAGCCCATTTTCCCAGCTCAATGCGAACGCGGTCAGCGCCGGTCTCGATCACAATCGTGCTCTCTTTTACCGCGCAGACAGTTCCAGCAATGCCGCCGATGCTGGTAATCTCATCCCCCACAGTCAAGGAGTTGCGAAGGGTTTCCGCTTCTTTCTTCCGCTTGTTCTCCGGGCGGATCATAAAGAAATAGAGCATACCCAACATTGCGACAACCAAAATAATAGTTTGTAAATCCAAAATGTTTTCCCTCCATGCCTTATCTGCCAGCGTTCGGCTGGACTCGTTTTTCTCATTATAACGGGTCTTTCCGCCGTTGACAAGCTTTTTTATTAAAATTACTGAGCTTCTGAAAATCCCAGCTCATTCTTTTGGGCTGGCCGTTCCAGTTTACCGGAATACCGCTGTCGGAATGCCTCAAAGTCCCCATGGTCCAGGGCGGTTTGAATGCGGGCCATGAGTTCGTTATAGAAATGAAGATTGTGGAGCACCGCCAGACGCATGGCCAGCATCTCCCCCGCCGTAAACAGGTGGCGGAGATAAGCCCGGGAAAACGCGGAGCAGGTGGGACATGTGCAGCCCGGGTCAATGGGGCGGCTGTCCAGCTTATACTTCTCGTTCTTTAGGTTAATGGTGCCGTTCCAGGTGTACAGCTTCCCATGCCGGGCATTTCGAGCCGGCATGACGCAGTCAAAGAAGTCCACGCCCCGGGCCACCGCCTCTATGATGTTGGACGGCGTTCCAACCCCCATAAGATAGCGGGGTTTCTCCTCCGGCATGTGGGGCTCGACGGCGTCGATGATGTCGTACATCACCTGGGTGGGCTCCCCCACTGCCAAGCCGCCGATGGCGTAACCGTCGCAGTCCAGCTTGGAAATCTCATCCATGTGCCGCTGCCGGATGTCGGCATAGGTTCCCCCCTGGTTGATGCCAAACAGCATTTGGCCGGGATTGACGCAGTCTGGCTGCTGATTGAGCCGATTGTGCTCGGCAATGCATCGTTCCAGCCAGCGTGTGGTGCGCTCACAGGACTGCTGAACATAGTCCCTGGGAGATGGATTTTCCACGCACTCATCAAAGGCCATGGCAACGTCGCTGCCAAGATTGGACTGGATCTGCATGGATTCCTCGGGCCCCATAAAAATACGCCGGCCGTCAATATGGGACGCAAAGGTAACGCCTTCCTCTTTTATCTTCCGAAGGCCGGACAGCGAAAACACCTGAAAACCGCCGCTGTCGGTGAGCATGGGGCCGCTCCAATCCATAAATTTATGAAGCCCGCCCATCTGGCGGACCACCTCGTCCCCCGGACGCAAATGGAGGTGATAGGTGTTGGACAGCTCAATCTGGCAGCCGATCTCCTTTAAGTCATGGGCCGATACCGCGCCCTTGATCGCGCCCTGAGTTCCCACATTCATAAAAACGGGGGTCTGGACCGTTCCGTGGGGGCAAGTGAATACCCCGCGGCGCGCTCGCCCCTCTTTCTTTCGTACTTCAAACACAAAAAAACTCCTCAACCAAATAAATCAGCGGACGTATTACAGACCGCCGCACGGGACAAACCAATTCATCGTCCTATTAGGAAATGAACATGGCGTCGCCAAACGAGAAAAATCGGTACCCCTCTTTCACCGCCTCCTCATAAGCCGCCAGAACATGCTCCCGCCCGGCTAATGCGGACACCAGCATAATAAGGGTAGACTGGGGCAGGTGAAAATTCGTAATCAGCGCATCCAGCACCTTAAACTTATAACCTGGATAGATAAAAATGTTGGTCCAGCCGGAACGCTCCGTCATGGTGCCATCTTCCGCGGCAAAGCTCTCAACGGTGCGACAGGAGGTGGTTCCCACGCAGATGACCCGTCCTCCGTTTTTCTTGGTCTCATTGATCACATCCGCCGTTTTTTGCGGAATGATACAAAACTCCGCGTGCATTTCATGGTCCTGGAGCTCTTCCGCCTTGACCGGCCGAAAGGTTCCCAGGCCAACATGAAGTGTAACGTAGCATACCTTTACACCCATTTCCCGGATCTGCTGCAGAAGCTCCGGGGTAAAATGAAGCCCGGCGGTTGGCGCCGCGGCGGAGCCCATTACCTTGGAATAGACCGTCTGATACCGCTCGTTGTCCGAAAGCTCTTCCTTGATATAGGGCGGCAGAGGCATTTTTCCCAGCTGCTCCAGCAGCTCCAAAAAGATGCCCTGATAGTGGAACCGAACCAGCCGTTTTCCATCCTCCACCTCCGCCTCAATGGTGGCAGTGAGCTGGCCTTCGCCAAAGATCACCTGAGCGCCAGGTTTTAGCTTTCGCCCCGGGCGGACCAAGCACTCCCAGACGCCATCTCCTTTGTCCACCAGAAGCAGCACCTCACAGATGCCGCCAGTTGGCCGGTGCCCGATGAGTCTGGCCGGGAGCACCCGTGAATCGTTCAAAACCAAACAGTCCCCAGGCTTTAAAAATCCGGGCAAATCGTAAAAATGACAGTGGCCCGTCCGGCCGGTTTTCTTGTCCAACGTCATTAGGCGGGATGTATCCCGCCGTTCCAGAGGCGTCTGAGCAATGAGCTCCTCCGGAAGATGGTAGTCAAAATCAGAAGTTTTCACGAAAACTTGTCCCTCGATTCAAATTCATTTATAGTCCCCAACTTCTGTGCCGGGGAAATAAAATTCGCAGATTTCGTCGTATGTATAGCCTAACCTTGCCATGGCGTTGGCGCCGTACTGGCTCATCCCGACCTGATGGCCCCAGCCGCTTCCCTGAAACACATAGGAGTTGCCGGAAACGGTCACCGTACCGCCCCCCTCGTTGGTGCCGCTGGTACTGCTGGAAGTCTTACCTAATGCGGAAGTATCTCCCGTTCCGGTGATGATATACGGAGCGCTTCCAATCAAAGCGGTGGTTCCGGTTCCGGAAATGGTATACAGTCCATCCAAATCTGATAGAGAATCGCTCCCATTCACGGTATACCCGCTTCCGCTGTCGACGCTTCCGGCGTTCACCGTCTGATCGTTGATGGTAAAGCGAATGGAATTCACCCCAAATAGAGCCCGAATCGCCCGCGGTTTAGTTCTGGGGGTGATGGTATTGCTCTGGCCATTGACGTAATACACCTTTACCTGAATGACGTTGCCCAGCTCGGAATAGGTCAGCTCCAGACGGTCAACCGTAGTGCTGGTCCCGTATCCGTAACTCTGAAGCCGACTGGTCAATTCTGCACAGGTGTACGTCACCGTCCAGGAGGAATAGCTGTTGAGACTGGCAATCGTCGGTTCGTAGGGATCAATGACCCCACAGAGGTATGGATATTTTGTAATGTCGGTTCCCCAGACGTTATAGGCACTTTCGCTGGCTCCGCCGTTGCTGGAAGAATAATAGGTATCCGCCAGACCATTCTGATACCAAATCACCTGTCCGGCGGTCTCCTCCACCGCCCGGTCACTGACGGTACTAGGTCCGTAATCGGTCCGGTTGCTGCCCACACCGCGGTAGACCTGGCAGTTGTCGCTGTTACACACATCAAATCCCAAGCTGCCGTGGTAATCCAGGCGCTTCAGGGCGTACGTCCGGGCACAGGTGGCCTGGGTCTTCAGCGCTTCCAGAGGCCATTCCCGGCCCATTTCATAACAGACGACCCCTTTTACGTAGTCTTCCAATCCCAACACATTGACAACCGTCAGATTGTTTCCGCTGATTCGTTGATACGCAAACCCGCCCCGGTATTTATACCCCAAAAACCAGGTGCGGACATCCGACGCACCGGTCACGTCCGGCAAAATTCCAAACGCCTGGCTGCTCCCGTCGTCAAACTGGAACAGAATTTGATCGGTACCCGTTTCTACCACGCTGATTCCGTAGGAGCTGGTGCCCACGATGGTGCCCTGAGACATCGTAGCCAGCGCACCTTCTGCGCCGCTTTTGCTCTGATACGCTCCCACCCGAACCTGATAGGCCCCGTTGATCCAGGCGACAAATCCACCGTAGATTTCAGCATCGGCCGCCGCATCTTCATAGGTGGAGTAAGAGCCCGGAATCTGAATGTGGTAGCACCCAACTGCTACGCTGCTGGTAATCGAATCGGAATACGTATATTTCCCGACGGAAGAATCGTAACCATAATACATATTCTGGGTCTTGAGTACGGCAATCTCAGTAATGCTCTTACTTGTACGGCCCAGCTCAATAAAATTCAAATCAGCATCATAATAGCCAAACCAGAATCCGGAGCCGTATTCCGAATTATTTTGCAAATGAGCGCAAGCCAACTCACCTGTGGCGTTGTGATCGCTGGAAGAGGCCAAGCCAACTCGGATCATGATGTCCCCATCGCTGTTGTAATTGACGGCCCAAGCCGTGGGGGAACACAGCGTCATTGCAAGAAGGACGGCGGCAAGTTGCATAAATCTTTTGATCATGGTCTACTCCATTTCTCTGTTTCTTCTGATTTGTTCTATTGACACCCAATTTGAAACATGTTAGGATAAAGTCAAATTCTGCAAGATAGAGGTCGCGGCTAACATAAGTAAGCGTGGTTCGGGAGCCGGTTCCTGTTGAGCTATGCCAAAAGGGAAGGTCGCCGAAGAGTCCCTCCGCCGGACAGAGCGGGCTCTGGTCGCCTGGTGAATAGCCTTGCGACTGTCATCAGAAACGTATCTGATGGAGCGCTGTCTGCTTTTGTGAATATTTTGTCGTCTGTCGTCAAAAAAGACCCTCAGTCGACATTATAGTACAAAATCAGCCGCTTGAAAAGCTGCTGATTTATTTTTTCCCGTAACTTGACGTTCGAGTCCAATTCATGGATTGTTTCGATCTGTCATAGGATAGCGAAAGACAGTATGGAGGTTGTTTGAAATGGAAAAGTACAAAGTAGGTATTATCGGCGGAACGGGCATGGTCGGCCAGCGCTTCGTTACCTTGATGGAGCAGCATCCCTGGTTCCAGCTCACCGTTATTGCGGCCAGCCCCCGTTCGGCCGGTAAGACCTATGAAGAAGCCGTTGCCAACCGCTGGGCTATGAAGAAACCCATTCCGGAAGAGGCCAAGGGCCTGGTGGTCATGGACGCGGAGGCCGATGTGGAACAGATCGCTGCTCTGGTGGACTTTGTCTTCTGCGCCGTGGATATGAAGAAAGAGGAAATTCGCGCGCTGGAAGAGAAATACGCCAAAGCCGAGTGCCCGGTGGTGTCGAACAATTCCGCCCATCGCTGGACTGACGATGTTCCCATGGTGGTCCCGGAAATGAACCCCGAGCATCTGGAGATTATCCCCACTCAGCGCAAGCGTTTGGGCACCAAGCGCGGCTTTATTGCGGTCAAGTCCAACTGCTCCATCCAGTCTTATGCGCCGGCCCTGCATCCGCTGCTGAAATACGGAGTGGAAAAGTGCCTGGTCTGCACCTATCAGGCCATTTCCGGCGCTGGAAAAACCTTTGAACGCTGGCCCGAGATGATCGACAACGTCATCCCCTATATCGGCGGTGAGGAAGAGAAAAGTGAGCAGGAGCCTTTGAAGATTTGGGGCCACATCGAAGGCGGCAAGATTGTCAAGGCAGAATCCCCTGCCATCACTGCCCAGTGCCTGCGCGTCCCCGTATCGGACGGACATACCGCCGCAGTCTTTGTCACCTTCCAAAACAAGCCCTCCATGGAGGAAATCAAGGCCGACTGGGCCGGTTTCCAGGGCCGGGCACAGGAGCTGAAGCTCCCCTCTGCTCCCAAACAGTTTATCCATTACTTTGAAGAGAACGACCGGCCTCAAGCCAAGTTGGACCGCGAGTTGGAGGGCGGCATGGCCGTCTCCATGGGGCGTCTGCGTCCCGATACCCAGTACGACTACAAGTTTGTTGGCCTGTCCCACAACACCCTCCGGGGCGCTGCCGGCGGCGCTGTCTTGCTGGCTGAGCTGCTGTGCGCCGAGGGGTATATTGACCACAGGTAAAGCAGCTTTATTCTGATTTGAAAGGTTGTTTTTATGAGAACTCCAGTTTTTACCGGATCCTGTCCCGCCCTGGCCACCCCCTTTGACCAGAACGGTAACATCAACTACGACTCCTTTGGCCGCCTGATTGACGCTCAGATTGCCGCCGGGGTCGACGCAGTATGTGTCTGCGGCACCACCGGTGAGTCTGCCACCATGTCCATTCGGGAACACATTGCCGCGGTGGAGTTTTGCGTCAAGCGGGTCGATCATCGGGTCAAGGTCATTGCCGGTGCTGGCAGCAACGACACCTCTGCCGCCGTCTACTTGTCCCAGCACGCCCAGGATTCCGGGGCCGACGCCCTGCTCCATGTCACTCCCTACTATAACAAGGCCAGCCAGACCGGTTTGATCAAGCACTACGAGTATATCGCCGATCGAACTGAGCTTCCCATCATTATGTATAACGTTCCCAGCCGCACCGGCGTGTCCTTCACCGCAGAGACATACAAGACGTTGTCTGAAAACCCGAAGATCAACGGCGTCAAGGAAGCCAGCGGCAACTTCTCCCTCCTGGCCCACACCCGGTATCTGTGTCCCGATGATTTCTATATCTGGTCGGGCAACGACGATCAGGTAGTGCCCATGATGGCGCTTGGCGCCAAGGGCGTGATCTCGGTGGCCTCCAACATCGTTCCGGAGGTCATGGTGGAGATGAGCCACTTGTGCCTGGAAAATAATTTTGAGGCCGCCTCCAAGCTTCAGATTCAATATATGGACCTGATCGACGCTCTGTTCTGTGAAGTCAACCCTATCCCCGTCAAGACGGCCATGAACCTGATGGGCATGGAGGTCGGCCCTCTGCGCCTGCCCCTGTGTGACATGTCGGAAAAGAATTTGGCCATTCTGCGTGCCTCGATGGAACGCATGGGCCTGATAAAATAAAATAGAATAAGGAGTATTTATCTATGCTGAAGATAATCATTTCCGGCTGCAGCGGCCATATGGGCCGCGTGGTGGAATCTCTGTGTGCTGCGGATCCTCAGTTAGAGGTGATTGCCGGCTTCGATGTTCTGGGTTCTACTGACCGTGCTTTCCCAGTATACTCCTCCCCTGCCCAGTTCAAAGGAGAGGCGGATGCCGTCATCGACTTCTCTTCTCCCGCCGCTTTGAACGGTCTGCTTTCTTTCGGCAAGGCCACAAAAATTCCGTTGATTTTGGCCACAACCGGCTATACCCCGGAACAGGTGGCCCAGGTGGGTGCGGCCGCGCTGGAAGTCCCCATTTTCCGGTCCGGCAATATGTCTCTGGGCATCAACGTCCTGCTGGAACTGGTTAAGAAGGCTTCCTCCATTCTGGGGGACAGCTATGATATTGAGATCGTAGAGCGTCACCATAGCCGCAAAGTGGATGCTCCCTCCGGCACCGCGCTGATGATTGCCGACGCGGCGGCTTCTGCCTGCGGTCACGAGACCGAGTATGTCTTTGATCGGCACAGCGTCCGCCACCCCCGTGAAAAGAAGGAGATTGGGATCTCCTCCGTCCGCGGCGGCACCATCGTGGGCGAACATGAAATCATCTTTGCCGGCCACGATGAGATTATGGAGATCAAGCATACGGCTCTTTCCAGGGAAATCTTCGTGCAAGGGGCCGTGGAAGCGGCCAAGTTTATGGCACAGATTAAGGAACCCGGTCTATATGACATGAGCCACTTGGTCAAATAAGTGTCTTTGTTTTTCTCGGTTGTTCCCAACAAGCAAAAAACGATAGGACTGCCCCCTTCAACCCCAGGGGACAGTCCTTCTTTTCACATTCCTTCCTGTGTGCTATACTAGAGACGGAAGTCTGATTCAACCAAAGCAAGGAGTCGATAAATCATGTCAGATCCATGGATCCGCACCCGTCTTTTGATTGGAGACGAGCCTTTGGACCGCTTGGCCGCTGCAAAGGTCGCTGTGTTTGGTGTAGGCGGGGTTGGCGGTTTTTGCATTGAGGCGCTTGCACGGGCAGGTGTAGGGACTTTACACCTGTACGATGACGATACCGTATCGGAAAGCAATTTGAACCGTCAAATCGTCGCTCTCCACTCCACCTTGGGGCAGCCAAAGGCAGAGGTCATGGCCCAACGAGTGCGGGATATCAATCCAAACTGTGCGGTAAAAGCCATTCGGATGTTTTATCTGCCGGAACATGCGAATCAGGTAGATTTGAGCCAATACGACTATGTGGTGGATGCCATTGATACCGTGGCCGCAAAACTGGATCTTGTGTCAAGATGTTCTGCTTTACAGGTTAAAATCATCAGTGCGATGGGCTCCGGAAATAAATTGGACCCAACTTCTTTTGTCATAACCGACATCAGCAAAACAGCCGGCTGCCCCCTGGCCCGGGTGATGCGCAAGGAACTGAGAAAACGCGGCATCCTCCATTTGAAGGTGGTCTATTCCACGGAGGAACCTCTCTCCCCCGATCAGCCTGCCGAGACGGAATCTCCGGTCGGGCAGAGCACCCGCCCCAACTCCACCGCCCGTCGGGCCACTCCCGGTTCCATCTCCTTTGTCCCCGCCGCCGCCGGACTGGTAATGGCTTCGGCTGTCATCCGGGATCTGGGCGAATTCTAATCGGTTGTATTAAAAAAGGAAGACAGCCTGCATCCGTAGTGAGTGCAGGCTGTCTCTTTTTCATTTAGGCCATTTGTACGCGGTGATAGACCTTTTTCCCTTTTTTCAGCAGCAGGCCATCGCCGGACAGGTCGGATGCGGTGTAGGTAACTGTAACCGCTTCCACCTTCTCGCCGTTGACCTCTACGCCGCCCTGTTCCACCAGGCGGCGGGCCTCCTTTTTCGAGGGGGCAAGCTTACATTTTAACATCAGATCCAGCACGCCGATGGCCCCGTCAGTCAGGTTGTCTTCGGTTAAAGCGGTGGTAGGCACATTACTCATGTCACCCCCGCCTGTGAAGAGGGCTTTGGCCGCCGCCTGCGCCTTCTCCGCCTCCTCCTTGCCGTGGACCAAAGTGGTCAGTTCATAAGCCAAAAGCTCCTTGGCGGTATTCAGCTGGCTGCCATCCAAGCCGTCCATCTCCTCAATCTGCTCGATGGGCAGGAAGGTCAGCATCCGCAGGCATTTCAGCACATCGGCGTCGCCCACGTTGCGCCAGTATTGGTAAAACTCATAAGGAGAGGTCTTGTTGGGATCCAGCCAGACGGCGCCCTTGGCGGTCTTCCCCATCTTCTTCCCCTCCGAGTTGAGCAGCAGAGTGATGGTCATGGCGTGGGCGTCTTTCCCCAGCTTTTTCCGGATCAGCTCGGTGCCCGCCAACATGTTGGACCACTGGTCGTCACCGCCAAACTGCATGTTGCAGCCGTACTTCTGGAACAGCTCATAGAAGTCGTAGGCCTGCATGATCATGTAGTTGAATTCAAAGAATGTCAGGCCCTTTTCCATGCGCTGCTTGTAACACTCGGCCCGAAGCATGTTGTTTACGGAGAAGCAGACGCCCACCTCCCGCATCAGTTCAACATAATTCAGCTTCAAAAGCCAGTCGGCGTTGTTTACCATGATCGCCTTGTCCGGCCCAAACTCAATAAACCGCTCCATCTGCTTTTTGAAGCAGGCGCAGTTGTGGGCAATGGTCTCCGTGGTCATGACCTGACGCAGGTCGGAGCGCCCGGAGGGATCTCCGACCATTCCGGTGCCGCCGCCAATCAGTGCAATTGGCTTATTGCCTGCCATTTGCAGCCGCTTCATCAGGCACAGCGCCATGAAGTGGCCCACATGGAGGGAATCGGCCGTGGGGTCAAAGCCGATGTAAAAGACGGCCCTGCCCTCGTTGATCATCTTGGATATTTCTTCCTCGTTGGTTACCTGAGCGATCAGGCCGCGGGCTTTCAGTTCCTCATAACAAGTCATTGATCTTACTCCTTTATCTTCACACCTGAATGGTTGTATCCGCACGTTCCGGTTTCTTGTTTTTCTCCTGCCTTGCCCGCAATACATTATACCCAACTACGCCGCCGATGACGATGGCAGCTCCAATCACGGCAAACATTCCGACCTGTTCCCCGTAAAAAACGGCTACCAAAATAGGGTTGAGCACCGGCTCAATGCCGGAAACCAGGCTGGCGGTGACTGGCGGAGTGGTTTTTAAGCCAATGCACAAACACACATAGGCCAACCCCACCTGAAACGCCCCCAGAACCAACAGGCTCGCAATGGCAGAGGGGGGAAATTCCGTCTCCCGCATCAGAAAGGGCAGGCCGGTGCAGGCTGAGATCACATCCCCGAAAAACACCGAGGAGATGGCGTCGCCGCCCGGCGTATCATTCATCAGAAAGACTCCGGCATAGGCAATTCCGGAGATCAGCGCCAGAACATTGCCCAGGCCGCCTCCCATGGTAAGGCTGTCCAGGAAAAAGAACAAAATACCCCCAAACACGACGATACAGGCGGACAAATCCAGTTTGCTTGGCTTCCGACGAAAAAAAATCAGAGAAAACAGCATAACAAAGATGGGAACGGTAAATTGAAGGACAATCGCATTTGCGGCAGTCGTCAGCTTATTTGCCACAGCAAACAGTGCGTTGGTTCCAAACACCGAAACGGCACCCAGCAAAACCCAGCGGTTGAATCGGAGGGGTTGCTTGGCCAGGATCAGGTAAATGCCAATGACCACCAGAGCCACCGCTGTGCGCCCGCCATTGATCGACATGCCACCCCAGGGAATCAACTTGATACACAGCCCCCCGATGCTGTAAAGCACTGCGGAGGCGGCTACAAACAAAGTTCCCTTTTGACTTTGGGTCACGCAACTCTCCCCTCTCTTTTCTTCTGATTCGACGGCAGCCAGAAGTTACTCTTTTTCCTTTTGCTAAAAAATGCCCTCCGTCCGATGCTGTTCGGACAGAGGGCATAAATGCGGTACCACCTCTGGTCTGCCCGCCTTCTCGCGAAAGGGGCCTCATGGAGTCTATGACTCCCGCGCAATAACGGGCGCATCCCGGCCTGTCCCCTACTGCGCTGCAAGCGGTTCGGGCGGCTGCTCCAAGGGGTATTCGCGAACACACCCTCTCCCCCGTCTCACCAAACCGGGGGCTCTCTGGGCAGGGATTTGCTTCGCTACTGGTCCTTTTCCTCACAATATGCCAACTTTAGCATAGTTTTTTCTCTTTGTCAACTCCCGTCTTCCACGAAACCGTCCGGTCTTTTGAATTGGTTCCGGAAAACGTCTTTGTGCTCCTATGCAATCAAATTCTCGCCACGCCGGACTTGCGGGCCGCCTCGGCCACGGCGGCGGCCACGGCCGGGCCGACGCGCTTGTCAAACGCTTTGGGGATGATGTACTCCTCGGACAGCTCCTCGTCCGAGATCAGGCCGGCCA
>JBFWME010000043.1:0-20849 GCA_050251755.1 Lawsonibacter sp.
CTGCTCCCCCAAAGCCAAACAAATCCAACTGCCCCTCCACATTTCGCTTTCGCGCAGCGGCAATCCCGTCCAGCACCTGCCCATACACCTGCATCAGCTGAGAGCGGCGGTAGCCCATCCGGTCAAATGCCCCGCTTTTGATCAGGCTTTCCACCACTCTCCGGTTTAGATCCTGATCAAACATTCGGTCACAAAAGTCCATAAAGTCTGTAAAGGGGCCCGCCTTGTCACGCTCATCCAGAAGGCCGGTGATAAACACCCGGCCCACTCCCTTCAGGGCCACCAGGCCAAAGCGGATTCCCTCCCCGACCACCGTGAAGTCGGCATCCGACTGGTTAATATCCGGTGGGAGCAGGTGGATCCCCATATCCCTGCACTCCCCTATATATTCCGCCACCTTTTCGGTGGAGTCCAGCACAGAGGTCAACAGGGCAGCCATATATTCTTTGGGGTGATGGCGCTTGAACCATGCGGTCTGATACGCTACGATGGCATAGCAGACTGCGTGGGCCTTATTGAAGGCGTAGTTGGCAAAATCGAAGATTTCCTGATAAATCGCCTCCGCCGTGGCCTGCGGGATGCCGTTGGCCACGCAGCCGGAGATCTTCCGCTTAGAATCGCCGTGTATAAAGGTGTTTTTTTCCTTCTCAATTTCCTTGGCCTTCTTCTTGGATATGGCCCGCCGCACCATATCGGCCTGCCCAAGGGAGTACCCGCCCAGCTGCTGAAAAATTTGAATGACCTGCTCCTGATAGACAATACAGCCGTAAGTGTTGGACAAAATGGGCACCAGGGAGGGGTGCTTGTAGGTGATTTTGCCTGGATTTTGCTTACAGGCAATAAACCGTGGAATGGAATCCATCGGCCCGGGCCGATACAGGGCGATGATGGCGGTGATGTCCTCAATGTTCTGGGGCTTTAGACCAAGACATACACCGGTCATCCCGGCCGACTCCATCTGAAACACGCCGGAGGTGTGGCCTTCCGAGAGCAAAGCCATCGTTTCAGGGTCATGTTCCGGGATGGATTTCAGTGTAAAGTCAGAATCCTTGCTGCGAACCATTCGGACTGCGTCATCCAGGATCGTCAGGTTGCGCAGACCCAAAAAGTCCATTTTGAGCAGCCCCAACTCCTCCAGCGTCGTCATGATATATTGGGTCACGGGCAGCCCGTCGTTGGTGGCCAGAGGGACATAGTCGCACACCGGCCGGCTGGTGATGACCACACCGGCGGCATGGGTCGAGGTATTCCGGGGCATCCCCTCAATGGCCATGGCTGTATCAATCAGTTTCTTCACCCGTTCGTCCCCATCATAGGTATCCTTCAGCTGTTTGGACAGCTTCAGGGACTCCTCCAGGGTGATGTGAAGCGCTCCCGGCCCGCTTGGAATCTGCTTGGCCAGGGCATCCACCTCGGCGTAAGGAAAGTTGAGCACCCGCCCCACGTCCCGGACGGCGCCGCGGGCCGCCATGGTACCGAAGGTGACGATTTGAGCCACATGGTCGGCTCCGTACTTCTGGTTGACATAATCAATTACTTCCTGCCGCCGCCGGATGCAGAAATCAATGTCGATATCCGGCATGGACACCCGCTCGGGGTTGAGGAACCGTTCGAAATACAGATTATATTTCATGGGGTCCACGTCGGTAATGTTCAGGCAGTAAGAAACCATAGACCCGGCAGCGGAGCCGCGCCCAGGCCCCACAGGAATGCCGTTCCCTTTGGCGAATGCGATAAAGTCGGAGACAATGAGAAAATAATCCACAAAGCCCATCTGCCGGATCATATCCATTTCCGCCTGAAGACGGTCCCGATACGCCTGGGAACCGTCCGGATATCGATGGGCAAAGCCCTCCCGGCACAAGTGGTCAAAGTAAGCTTCGCTGCTGGCCCATCCCTCCGGCAGTTGAAATTCCGGCAGATGATGGACGCCGAACTCAAAGTCCACGTTGCACAGCTCTGCAATTTTTTCCGTATTCTCGATGGCCTCCGGGTAGTTTGGAAAGAGGGCGGCCATTTCATCCTCCGACTTCGTGTAAAACTCGTTGGTCTCAAACTTCATTCGGCCCGGGTCATCCAGCGTCTTTCCCATCTGGATACACATGAGGATATCCTGCATCTCGGCATCCGCTTTTTGGATGTAATGGGCGTCGTTGGTGGCAATCAGGGGAATCCCTGTCTCTTCATGGATGCGGATCAGGCCGGCATTCACCTGCTTTTGCGCGGCAATTCCATGGTCCTGAAGCTCCAGATAGTATCCATCCTCCCCAAATAGTTCCCGCATTTCCAGCGCCACCGCCTTGGCCTGGTCGTACTCCCCTGCCATCAGCAGCTTGGGTACCTCGCCCCCCAGGCAGGCCGAGCAGGCAATCAACCCCCCGCAGTGTTCCCGCAGCAGGTCCATGTCAATACGCGGCTTGATATAAAAGCCCTCCAGAAAAGCCTGGGACACCATATAGGACAGGTTGCGGTAGCCCTCCTCGTTCCGGCACAGGAGGATCAGATGGCGGGCGTCGGAATCAAATTCATGCACCTTTTGAAACCGAGTGCGGCCTCTGGGCGCCATATAGACCTCGCAGCCAATGATGGGCTTGATCCCCGCCCCCTTACAGGCCCGGTAGAAATCAATTACACCATACATGACCCCATGATCGGTAATCGCCACCGCCGTCTGGCCCAGATTCTTTACGTGTTCGACCAGCTTTTTGATCCGGCAGGCCCCGTCCAGCAGGGAAAATTCGGTGTGGAGATGAAGATGGACAAAGGACATGGCGGCCCCTCCTGTTTTTTGCATGTTTTCTGCCCGTTCCCCGGGCGTTTTGTTCTTTCGCGATGGACCGGGACGTTTGGAGTCCGCTCCGTAAAGCCGGTTGCCTGCTTATCTCGCCCGCTCCCAGCCCAGATCTTGTTCCAGAAACCGGAGCAGCTTGGGGGTTTCCCGCCCCGTCATCAGGGTCAAAACCACCGCCAGCGCAGACAAAAGCAGGTAGGGCAGGTCCCGAACAAAAAACGGGCCACTCCCGTATTCCACCCAATCGTTGGCCACCATAAACAGGCACACTACGCACAGCGCCCAGGCGAGCAGCTTCAGCCCGGTGCTGGCGGCAGTGTTGACGATCATAATCGTGCCACCCCCGCGAACCGGAACCAGCTTTAAATCCGCCCAGCAAAATCCGCTTCGCCCGCCAGTGCGATACAGGCGGATCGTGCCGTCCCGCCGTGCCTGATAAAAGCAGGCATTCTTCGTCTTCCAAAGGGCCGATGCCTTCCAGGGCTCGGCTTTGTCCTTGATGTCGGCCATGACCTCGATGAGATTCTTTTTATTCTGATATTCGATTCCGCCTCTTGGCATGGTATTCTCCTCCCCGGCAGCCCCGCTTCTCATGAGCCACCAGCTATTTGCCCGCTCCGCGCAAGGAACGTCACCGCTTCGCCTGTGCCTCCGTCATCGCTCGGAACGCACCAGACCCCGGAATCGGCCGCCGCTCCGTATTCTGATTCCTTATTGGGCCACTGACTTCAGGGAGTCGCCGGTCAAGCGGTAGATGGTCCATTCGTCCATCGGAGCCGCGCCCATCGCCTTGGTATAGAAATTGATGGAGGGCTGGTTCCAATCCAGACAGGACCATTCCAACCGGCCGCAGCCCCGCTCTCCGGCTATCCGCGCCAGTTCCTTCAGAAGGCTCTTGCCGTATCCGCGGCCCCGCCCCTCGGGCAGGACGAACAGGTCCTCCAAATAAATGCCGGGTTTGCCCAAGAAGGTGGAAAAATTGTAGAAGAACAGGGCAAAGCCCACTTCCTTCCCGTCGTCCATCGCAAAAATCACTTCAACCAGCTGCTTTTCAAAAACCCATTCATGCAGCAGCTCTGGGGTAGCCGTCACCTGATCGGACATATGCTCATACTCCGCCAGAGCACGGATAAAGGATAAAATCAGCGCCTCATCGCCTGAAACGGCGGGGCGAAACATACAATCGGACATAAAATTTTCTCTCCTTTTGCCGGTTTGAATCGGTTGGGCGGGCTGCCCCGATCCAAACGGTCTTTCTCTATAAATATCGTTTTGGAAGAGGCAGGCTCTCCAGAAATGCCATGGCATCCCGAAAGCTCTGGCTGCCTCTCCAGGAAACCGGGATGGTGACCTCGGCCCGGCTTCCCTGCCGCAGCTGGATTGCCACATCGGCGAGCCCCATTCCAAAGGTGCCCGTCCGGCGACTGGTGACCGCCCAGGATCGGCGCAACAGGAGATTCTTCCCCTCATAAAAATAAGACTTTTCGGACCATGGATTGCGCACCGTGATTCGATCCGTGTCCACCACGATCTCGGTTTGCTTCTGAACAAGGGCCCATAGCACTGTCAGTCCCAGAATCGCACCGCCCACTCCACATATCCCCCACACCCCGGCCGCCGTGCCAAGGGAAATCAGCACCAGACCTACAAATCCGGCAATCAGCAGGGCCAGGGCCAGTCCTTCTTCCGGAAAACGCAGTACGATGGGGAAATTGGGCACAGTTACTTTCCCTTCCATTTTACTGTTCCCTTCCCAACTCCACCAGCTTTCGCAGGCGATGATTCAGGGCGGATTTCGTAATCGGAGGATCGTACTGCTCCGCCAGCTGAGACAGCGTATCCTCCGGATGCTCCAACCGAAGCCGCGCCGTCTCCCTCAGTTTGTCCGGCAAAAGTGCCAACTGTCCGTTCGCTTTCAGCTTTCGAATGGCCTCCACCTGGGTCATCGCCGCCTCCACCGCTTTATCCAGGTTGGCGGCGTCGCAGTTTACCTGGCGGTTGACGCTTCCCCGCAAATCTTTCTCCAGCTTGGCGTTCATCACTTCCATCGCAGAGATGGGAGCGCCGATGGAGGTAAGCAAGTCCTCGATGCGGTCGCTCTGCTTAAAGTAGATGACCGCGTTTCCCTTCCTCTGGGCGGACTTTGGCTCCAGCTCCATCTCCCGCATCAGAGCTACCATCTCCCGGCTGACGCTGAGATGGGAGGTTGCCAGTTCCATGTGGTAGCCCTTCCTGGGATCGGTCACCGATCCCCCGGCCAAAAAGGCCCCTCTCAGAAAAGAGGTGCGGCAGCAATTCTCCTCCAGCACCCCAAAATTGATATGCAGCGCCAGAGACTTTGCATCACCGCCAAACAACTGCTGGATCACCGCCAGCTTTTTGGGATCGTTGATGGAAAAGATGTGCTTTCCATCCCCATTCGGCAGGCGGTCGAAGGAAAATTTAAATGCCTTTTTGAAGATTAGGGGCAGCCGCTGAGCAAAGGCGTCATTCTCGGTAATAATCCTCACCTCGCCTGAGGTAAAGGTATTGCAGTAAAGTAAAATGCCATAACATTCCGCATGAACACAACATTTTCGGCTCATAGCAACACGGCACAGCTCGGTTTTCACATCTCCCGCAAACGACATGGTCAATCCTCCAACACATAGCGCCGCTCCCCCCGGAAAATACGCACTGCCCGGCAGTGGTAAATCTCCAACAGGGCCTCGGCCAGTAAATCCGGGTCGTGACGAGCATAGTTGCCGTCCTGAGAGGTCATTGGCCGCTCCACCAATGCAAGTCCCATGGCAGCGATGCGCTCCCGATCAATCACAAGGGGAGCCGCATCCTCCTCACGGTATTTCTCCACCAGTCCCGGATGAACGGCGGCGGAGTTCGCCAGGCACAGGTCCACCAGCCCCGGACCTCCATGGGTCAGCAGGGCCTCCAGGTGGTCGGCCGCGGTATACCCCTCCGTCTCCCCTTCCTGGGTCATAATGTTGCACACGTAAATCTTCGGGGCGCCCGACCGGGCAATGGACTGGGCCACTCCGTCCACCAACAAGTTTGGGATGATACTGGTATACAGGCTTCCCGGTCCCAGCAGGATCAGGTCGGCCTCCTCAATGGCCTGCAATGCCTGGGAAAGCGGAGCCGGACGCGGCGGGATCAGCGCCACATGGGCAATGCGGCAGTCCTGCTCTTTCTTCACTTGATAGATCTTGGACTCTCCCACCACGCGGACCCCGTTTTCAAACACGGCCTCCAGCTGCACATTTGCGCTGGTAACCGGGATCACCTGTCCGGTGATGGCCAATACCTGGCTCATCTGGCTGACCGCCTCTTCAAAGGATTCGGTCACCCCGTTCAGCGCGGCCAGCAGCAGGTTTCCAAAGGACTGGCCGGCCAGGGAACCGTCGGTAAAGCGGTAAGTAAGCAGCCGCTCCATAATGGGCTCGGTATTGGCCAGAGCCTCCATGCAGTGACGGATGTCCCCGGGTGGGGGCATCCCGATATCCCGACGCAGCATTCCGGAGCTGCCGCCGTCGTCCGACACGGTGACAATCGCGGTCAGATTCTTGGTGTACTTCTTCAGCCCTCTCAGCATGGTGGACAGCCCCGTCCCACCGCCCACGGCAACAATTTTCAGGTCCCGCTCCCGTTTTGAAGCATTGGTCCGATATTCGGGCATGGTATTCTCCTCTCTGACCAAAATCAGGTTCGTCCCAAGTCCCGGTGACTCTCTGAAACGGGGAAGCCTGCCTTTCGGATGGTGTCGGCCAACGCGTGAGCAATGGCCACCGAACGATGGTGGCCTCCGGTACAGCCCACGGCGATCACCAGGGCAGTCTTGCCCTCCTCCTCATACCGCGGCAGAAGCCAGCCCACAAAGTCCCCCAGGCGAGTCAAAAACTCCCCAGTCTGCGGACTGGAAAAGACATAGTCCCGCACTTCGGTATCCAGGCCGGTGAATGGCCGCAGCTCGGCCACATAATACGGATTTGGCAAAAAACGCACGTCAAAGACCAGATCGGCCTCCATCGGCACCCCATGTTTAAAGCCGAAGGAGGTCACCCGCACGTCCATACGCCCCTCCGAAGCACCGTTCCGGGCAAAGAGCCGGCGCAGTTCCCCCTTCAGCTTGGCGGTGGACAGGTTTGAGGTGTCAATGATATATTCTGCCCGCTCCCGCAGCGGCGCCAGCATCCGGCGCTCCAACCCGATGGCCTGCTCCAGACTGTCGCACTCCTCCGCCAGAGGATGGCTGCGGCGTGTTTCCTTATACCGCTGAATAATGACCTCATCCGAGGCCTCCATAAACAGGATGCGGTAGGCGCATTTCAGCGATTTCAGATCTTCCAGCGCCTGGAACAGGCTGTCGAAGTTGGTTCCGCTGCGCACGTCGGTAACCAGCACCACCCGATCGTACTCTCCCGCCCCCGCCATGCCCAGCTCTGCAAATTTTGGAATCAGCGGGACCGGCAGATTGTCCACGCAGAAAAAGTCCATATCCTCCATAAAGGAGGCGGCCTTACTCTTCCCTGCTCCCGACAGCCCCGATATAATCACAAACTCCATATGACTCACCTCTTACCCAAATCATTGGGATCTCTTACCGTAAAATCCGGACCTCCATCTCCAGCTCCACGCCGGTCTGGGCCAGCACACGCTGCCGGACCTGAGCCACCAGCTCCAACACATGCCCACAAGTGGCTCCGCCTCGGTTGACCACAAAGCCGGCATGCTTTTCCGACACCTGGGCGCCCCCCACCGCTAAGCCTTTCAACCCGCACTGTTCGATGAGGGCGGCGGCAAAGTGACTGGGGGGGCGTTTAAACATTGAGCCTGCACTGGGGTACTCCAACGGCTGTTTGGACTGACGCTGGGCGGACAGTTGCTCCATTTTGGCCCCGATGTCCTTCACGTCTCCCCATGCCAACTCCAATTTGGCCGCTAAAATCATGCGGCTGCCATCGGAAAAGGCGCTGTGGCGATAGCCAAACCCAAAGTCTGTCACAGAATTCTTCTCCCCCGCTTGCGTCAGACAGGTCACAGAGCGTATAAGATGGGACATTTCCCCGTCATACGCTCCGGCGTTCATAGTCACCGCCCCACCCAAAGAACCCGGTATCCCGTGGGCAAACTCCAGGCCGGTGAGACGGCTGTCCCGGGCAAATACAGCCAGGCGGGCCAGCGTGATCCCACTGCCCGCAAAAATTCGGGTATCTTCCACGCGGCATTCGCACAAGCCGGGTACCGCCTTCACCAAAAACCGGTTCACGCCCTCGTCGGGCACCAGCAAATTGGAGCCGTTTCCCATAAAAAATGGCTGAATTTCCAGCTCTGCAGCCGCTTGTACGGCCGCTACCGCTTCTTCCTCACTCTTCGGCAAGGCCATGAGAGCGGCTGGACCTCCAATCCGAAAGGAGGTGTGGTGGGACATCGGTTCGTCGACCCGCAAGTCCAAATCCGGACAGCGGCGAGTCAATTCCCTGTGTAACGCTTCAAAACGATCCATAAGGACCTCCATCATGTTAAAATCAAACGGGCTGTTTTTGGGGAACGCAGCAGCAGGTATGCGCGCATAGCATCCTCGGCAATCCCGTTTGCGGACGCGCCTTTCGGCGAGGGGAGTTGAACCCAACCCGTTTTTTTGTTCTCCTTGAGCGCCCCCGCCTTTGTTATCCTCCTTGGCGGGCGTTAGCCCGCCGGCTGCGTCTGCCTCGCCGGGAATACTCAATGCGGCAAAAAACTCTTTGACCTCAGCCGCCGGGAAATTCGCGTCTGACGCGGCGGAGGACGAAGGCATACCGACATATACCAAGGACGTCAACAAAGTCAGACGTGAATTTAACAAGGCTGAGGCGGGTTGGGCTCAACTCCCCTCGCCTTAACCGGCTGACATGATATGATTATAGCAAATTTGGCCAAAAAATAGAATAGCTGTCCGCAAAAAAAGCGGCCCCCCGCACGTCTTCCGGAGGGCCGAATCGTCCGAATCTTACAGCGAATTGCGCAGCAGGGCAGCACCCACCACGCCGGCGTCATTGCCCAGTGCGGCCCGCACCAGCCGCGTGGGCGAGTTTTTGTCAAAGGAACCCTTTTGAACCAACTCACGCAACGGATCCAGCAACAGCTCGTCCTCTGCGTTGCTGATGCCACCCCCCAGACAGATGACCTCCGGCTGAAGAATGTTGATCAGGTTGATGATCCCGATGGACAATCCCTGCAGGTAGGCACTCAGTACCCGTCTGGCCGTCTCGTCCCCCAGACGTGCAGCCTGGAACGCGGTTCGGCCCTGAACTTTAAAACGATCCCCCTCACACAGTTCCCAAAGCATACTGTCCCTACTGTTCTCCATCTCCTTCTGAGTCAGCCGGATCAGCGCGGTAGCCGAGCCATACTGTTCCCAGCAGCCCCGGTTTCCGCAGCCGCACAGCAGGCCGTTTGGGTGGATGATCATGTGCCCCGGCTCCATACCGCCGTTGGCATAACCGGTAAACAGCTTCCCATCCACCACCATACCGCCACCAATCCCGGTGCCCAGAGTAATCACTACCGCGGGGCTGCATCCCTGGCCCGCCCCGGCCCAATACTCCCCAATGGCAGCGCAGTTGGCGTCATTGCCCAGGAAAACCGGGATATCCCATTGCTCCTGGAACACCGTCCGAAAGGGCGTTTGCTGAAACGGCATATTGGGGGTCTGAACCACCACCCCGTTTCGGTTGTCCACCAGTCCGGGAATCCCGACGCCCACGGCCTCGATCTGCTGCTCGTCCACCCCTCCGGTTTCGCATGTCGCTCTGGCCAGACGGGCAATTTCACCGCACAGCTGTTCCGCCGACAAGGAACGATCCACTGGGTGACTGATTTTGTCCAGAATGGTTCCCTCTTCATTCACCAAACCGGCCACCAGATTGGTGCCGCCTACATCAACACCGACATAGTACATACTCACTCATTCTCCTCTTTTTTTTCATGGAGTTTTTCAAAGTGCTGATCCATACGGCGGGTCAGCTCCAAAGCCGCGTTGTGTCCCATTTTCCGGTTACGGTTGTTCATCGCCGCTACCTCTACGATGCTGGCCAGGTTCCGCCCCGGCTTCACCGGAATGGTGATGGCCGGAACCTTGACGCCCAAAATTTCAGTCTGAATCGAATCAAGGCCCAGACGGTCGTAAACCGCGTTGTCGTCCCATGGCTCCAAATTGATGACCATGTGGATCTCCTGCCGCAGCTTAATGGCCCCCATTCCGAACAGGCGGCGCACATCAATGACTCCGATCCCCCTCAGTTCCATGTAGTGGCGAATCAGCTCTGGGGCTGTGGCCTCCAAAGTGCCGTGATTGGTTTCTCGGATTTCCACCGCATCATCGGCAATGATCCGGTGTCCGCGCTTAATCAGTTCGATGGCCACCTCGCTCTTGCCCACACCGGATTCTCCCTGAAACAGGACTCCCTCACCGTAAATCTCCATCATCACGCCGGAGCGGGTGATCCTAGGTGCCAGATGGTTGTACAGGCTGCCGATCAGGGAACTCATAAAGGCAGACGTGTGGGCCTTGGTGCGCAGGATGGTGCGCCCGTGCTTTTCCGCCATTTCCAGACACTCCGGGAATGCCTCTAACCCCCGGGTGATAATGAGGGCAGGAACCGGATATGACAGCATTCGGTCAAATCGATCCCGTCGCTGCTCGATCGACAGTTCTTCCAGATAGGTTCGCTCGGTCAGTCCGATCAGCAACAGGCGTTTGGTGTCGAAATGTTCAAAAAATCCGGACAAAGGCAGCCCGGGGCGATTGACATCGACTACATGTAGAGGGACATTTTCATAGCCCGGCGCTGCACGTAAAATCTCCAACTCAAATTCTCTGATGATTTCCCCCAGCTTGACGCTATACTGGCTCTCTGCCATCGGAATCCCGTCCTTCCTCGCCGTTATGGACTTCATGCGTCCTCAAAAACGGCCTTTTCCTCAGTATAGACGAAAACCTTCTGTTTCGCAAGATAGAGCGTGGCTCCCACCGATTTTTCTCTTCCATCATTTTTAGAATTTTTTTAAAAAAGCGGTTGCTTTTTATAAAAAAACATGCTATTATATCAGTTGCGTTTACGAAACGATCCTCCAAGGAGAAAGAGGTGAATATACATGAAGGACGGCCTCCACCCCAACTATGAGCAGACCACTATCCGGTGTGCCTGCGGCAACGTGATCGAGACCGGCTCCACTCAGAAAGACATTCGTGTCGAAGTGTGCTCCAAGTGTCATCCCTTCTACACTGGTAAGCAGAAGATGGTGGACACCGGTGGCCGTGTCAGCCGCTTCAACAAGAAGTTTGGCCTGGACAAGTAAGCTCGTGCCTTGAAAGCCGCGCCGAGAGATCGGTGCGGCTTTTTGTACCCTTGAATGTGGTATCAAACCCGGTGGTTTCCGCATAAGCTAACAAATCAATTTTAGGAGGAAGCGTTATGTTTCAATCAGTAAGCCCAAAAGAATTAACCGACAATGTATTTTCTTTGATCGGCGATCAGTGGATGCTGATCACGGCAGGGACAGCGGAACATTGCAATACCATGACCGCTTCCTGGGGCGGATTGGGTGTAATGTGGGGGGCTCCAGCCGCCACGTGCTATATCCGTCCCCAGCGGTATACAAAAGAGTTTGTGGACCAGGAAGCGTATTTCACGCTGTCCTTCTTCGGTGAACAATGGCGAAAGGCCTTGGCCCTGTGCGGCTCGAAAAGCGGCCGGGATGTGGATAAGATTCAGGAGTGCGGCTTTACCCCAAAAGCTGCGGCCTGCGGTGCTCCCTATTTTGAGGAAGCGGATCTGGTCCTGGTCTGCCGCAAGCGCTTTACCCAGGAGATGAATCCAGCCAATATTCCGGAGGACGCAAAAGAAAAGTGGTATCCCAACAAAGATTACCACACCATGTATATCGGGGAAATTATAGAGGTTTTGAAGAAATAATCTGTTTGGCCGGACTTCATACAAGTCAACAGCCCCCTGCAAGACAACCACAAAAGGCAGCTGAAACGGGCGTCGAACCGGGCAACGGAATGCCTGTGCCGCCAAGGAGGAAGCATGACGGAACACAGCACACAAGAAACGCGCAGCCGGGCAGTGTTGGTAGGGCTGAACGCCTTTCACCTGTCCAAGGAAGAAAATGCGACAGAGGCCTCCATGGACGAGTTGTCCGCACTGCTGGAGACAGCAGGCGGCGAGACAGTGGGAATGGTTATGCAGTCCAAAGACAGCCCGGATCCCCGCACGTTCATCGGGGAAGGCAAGGTGGCGGAGGTAAAAGAGCTGGTCCAGTCTATGGACGCGGATATGGTCATTTTGGACAATTCTCTGTCCCCCTCCCAGCAGCGTGCCCTTTCCGAGGATCTCGGGGTAGTGGTGCTGGATCGTTCGGCCCTGATTTTGGATATTTTTGCCCAGCGTGCAAGGACCCGAGAAGGCCGCCTCCAGGTGGAATTGGCCCAGTATAAGTATCTGCTCCCCCGTCTGACTGGCATGTGGGGACACCTGGTACGCCAAACCGCCTCCGGCGGGAAAAGCCCCATTGGGACCCGCGGTCCCGGCGAAACCCAGTTGGAGACCGACCGCCGGCACATCCGCCGAAAGATCTCCAAGCTGGAAGAGGAGCTGAAAGAGGTTCGTCGGGTACGCGCAACCCAGCGGGAGCGGCGGATCAAAAACGAGGTCCCCGTGGCAGCCATTGTGGGTTACACCAATGCGGGGAAATCCACGCTGCTGAACAAGCTGACCGATTCGGACATTCCCGCCAACAATCGACTGTTCGACACCCTGGACACCACAACCCGCACCCTGGAAATTTCCGATACCTGCACCATTCTGCTGTCCGATACGGTCGGTTTTATCCGAAAGCTTCCCCACCATCTGGTGGAGGCATTCAAGGCGACCCTGGAAGAGCTGACCTTTGCCGACCTGCTGCTCCATGTCATCGATACCTCCAACAAAGAGTGGCGGGAGCAGGCCGAGGTGGTGGATCAGTTGATTCATGAGCTGGGGGCCGACCGCACCCCCCGCATTGAAGTATTTAACAAATGCGACTGCTGGGATGGAGACATCCGGCCCCATGGGGACAATATCGTCTCTATCTCCGCCAAAACCGGAGAGGGGCTGCCCGATCTGCTGGCTGCCATCGCCCGCCAATTGGATAACGGAGCCAAACGGGTGATCATTCACCTGCCCTACGACAAGGGCGGACTGCTGGACATGCTGTACCAGGAGGCAAAGGTGGAGTCCGTGGACTACTCCGAAACCATTGATGTGGCCGCGATTTGTACCCCAAAGCTCATCGGCCAGCTGGGCCCAATGGTAGAGGGCTGGAGGCCAAAGAAAGAGCCCTGGCAGGACTGAGCATCACAAACTGCAAGGCCGCGCAAGCGGGCCTGTAAACGAGGTGATTCCTATCCGATTGGAAACAACACGGTTAATCCTCCGTCCCTTTGTTCAGACAGATGCGGAAGATCTGTATGAATACGGAAAAGACCCGCGTGTCGGCCCAATCGCCGGCTGGCCTGCCCATAAGAGTTTGGATGAAAGCCGATCCATTATCAAAACTGTTTTTTCCGCTCCGGATACCTTTGCGGTGGTGGAGAAAGGAAGCGGCAAAGTAATTGGTTCGGCAGGCTTTGTGGACACCCACCGGGACGGGGTTCCAAAACCCGACAATGAAATTGGCTACGCGCTAAACCCCGCCTTCTGGGGCCGCGGCTATATCCCCGAGGCGACGATGGAGTTGCTGCGATACGGCTTTGAGAACCTTGGGCTGGCTACCATTTGGTGCAGCCATTACCAAGGAAACGAGAAATCCAAGCGGGTGATTGAAAAGTGCGGCTTTCGGCCCATGGGCCGCGCAGTGGAACCCGTACCCCAGATGGGAGAAGAGCGGCTGGTGGTTCTATATGCGCTGACAAAGGCTGAGTGGGAGTCGCGCTCCCAGGGCGCGTAGTCCGTCCCCGTATTGTGCCCAGGAAGCGTCCTCACAAGGCCGCCCCAGCCTTCCAATCCGATGACGAGGTGACTGCATGACCGAATATTTGATTCCAACCCAATCCAGCCGGACGGAGTTCGTGGAAAAGCGTTCCCGATTTATCGGCCATGTCTGGCGGGTCGAATCAGAAGACGCTGCCCGGCGCCGCATTGAGGAAACCAAAAAGAAGCACTACGACGCCCGGCACAATTGTTGGTGCTACATTCTGAATAACGGGCCGGTGCGCTATTCCGACGACGGAGAACCCCAGGGAACGGCGGGCCAGCCCATGCTCAACGTGTTCCAGCGGGAGGGCGTGGTCAATGTGTGCTGCGTGGTCACCCGGTACTTTGGCGGCATCCTGCTTGGTGCAGGCGGCTTGGTTCGGGCCTATACGCAAAGCGCAAAGGATGCCTTGGACGGGGCCGGTATCTCCATTGTGCGCCGGTGGGTGGCCATGGAAATTCCCTGTGCCTACGCGCAGCTTGAGGGAATGCGCCGGGAGGTATCTGCCTTCGGCGGGGTAATCGAACACATGGACTATGGAGCCGACGTAGTTTTGTCCGCCCTGCTGCCGGAGGAGCACTCCCCTGCGTTCGCCGCCCACGTGCTGGATGTCACCGCCGGTACCGTGGAGGTTCTAGAGGCCGGGGAGCAGTTCAAGGATGTACCTTGGCGGCAGGCTGTTCCCATGGATTAGGGCACCTCCGCCAAAAGAATTCCTTTGTTGCTTTTCCAACTGACAAACGCAATCCCCGCTGTATCAATTCTTGATACAGCGGGGATTCTGCTTGTTGGAAAACAAGTTCCTATGTGCTCCCATTGCTCCATGGCGGCGGTGTTGGCATTTTTCCCGAATTGGAAAGAGGAAAACAGAAAAAGGCATGACCCGAAGGTCATGCCATCCCTGAAAACAGAATCAATGCTGTTTTAGAACCTCCGCCCAAACCGGCAGCGGTTTTGATTCGCCATATTCCATTACACAGCGCGGGTGACCTTACCGGAACGGAGGCATCTGGTGCAGACGTACACGTGAGTTGGGGTGCCCTTCACGATCGCCTTCACGCGCTTCACGTTGGGCTTCCAGGTGCGGTTGGAACGGCGATGAGAGTGAGACACCTGAATGCCGAAAGTGACGCCCTTGTCGCAGAATTCGCATTTGGCCATGTTGCTTACCTCCTCGCTATGAGAATCGCTTTTAAAAAAGCCTCGACTGATATGATAACAGATATTCTGTCGGATTGCAAGAACTTTTTTTAAAAAATAGATCGGGTTGATTCTCCCCTGTGTAATCCGTCATGGGGCCGTCAAACCGGCAGTTTTCGCCATTGCGTCTTACAAAAACACTTCCAACAACAAATTTTTTTCAGATACTTGAAAAAGGGGCTTGACTCACGGCGAAAAACTGGTATAATACATTTTGCTGTCGCGGTGACTACGACAGCACGATTCGGAGTAGTATCGAAGTGGTCATAACGAGCACGACTGGAAATCGTGTAGCCTTCACGGGCTCGAGGGTTCGAATCCCTCCTACTCCGCCAGATAAGAACGCTAATATTGATACAGAGTGTGTATCGATGTTAGCGTTCTTTTTTTATGCCAAAAAGCCTGTATTTGCGGAATTTATCTGCCGGATCTCCCGGGCAGGAGTTCCCATGCCCTTTTCTCTCTTCTTACCCCCCCAACTGGATAGATGCATTCTCTGCCACATCAGATGCAACACACAGCTGTGTGCGTTTCAACTCTACGGTGCCCTTATCCTCAGATGATTAAATGGATGGAATTGTCCCTCATTAGAACGAATGAGGTGCTTTTTTTGCGTTTCATGAGAACTAATGAATAGACGATTCTGCCGAAACGGTTCAGGATATAGCTATAAGTGTGGCACTGCGGATCATATGCCTATAAGCGGGAGGTGTGCAAATGTGAAATGGTTCCAGGCTTTCAAGCACAGATGGACGCCACGGCACAAAAGAGGCAACCACAACGGCCCGGACCGCTGCCGGCTACGACATGCCGACCCGCCAGGCGGCAATCCTCATGATGGACAGAACCTATGAAATCATGGATTTAGGGTAAACCATGGCACGGCGTGGCGCGGAAAATTGCGCTCCGCTCCCAATATTTTGGAGGTAACGGATGAAAAGAATGCATTTGACGTATCGGCGCCATTGCGCCCGACTTATCGTTTTTATCTTATGCGCCTGGGTTCTCGCAGGCTGTGGCAAAAATTCGAACAGCTCCGGAGAAAAAAGGGAGATTTCCCCATCGGAAGATAATTCGCAAACAACACAGGATGTTTCTCAAGCCGCGCAGTCAAATCAAAACGAGGTTAAGGACATTACATTTCAGAATGTTAGTACTATCGCATCACTGAATGAAATTAAGCAAAAAGCGATATCAGCCGGATATGAAATTGCCGATCTGGTTGAGATACAAAAGACGATGGCGGAAGGCATTACAGACGGATTCAATATTGTGATAGGCAGCGCGCAAAATCCGGTGCTGGAGTTTGAGACGGTTGACCAAGCCCAGACATATGCGGAATATGTCAATTCTGCCGGAGCAGGTGCAGTAATCATAAACGGCCGCTTTTTTACTTATTTGGACGCCGGAGAGGATGGTAGCACAGATAAAGATATGCTGCAGGTGTTGCAGGGTTTTATGGATGCTACTGCTCTATCAATGCCGGATGCAAGTGTACAAAGTTTTACAAACGTCTTGGAGTGTACAGCAGACTATAAAGAGGCTTACGCCCTGATGGCACATATCAATACGGTTATGAGTACATTGCTGAACGAGTCCTTGGAAGAATACGACAAGGAGCACCCGGATGGTGATCCGCAAACTATCAGCGAAGTCATACCACTCTTATTCAATTCCTTAGATTTAAGCTTCACAGCCTGTTTCGGCGAAGACGAAACAGCGTATGCGGGGATAGTATCGGCGGCAGAAATGCTTGGCATAACGGAAGCGAAGGTTATGCGCAACGGGGCTCATGATTACACGCTGTCCGGAAAAACCTTCCGCGATAAGCAGTCCTTTGAAATACACGGCATATACGATCCGGCCACCGGAGGATTGCGCACGCTGAAAAAAACGGAAGGGATGATAACCGAGTTCTTTGAATTCATTCCTCTGGGAGACGGGGAATACGCATTTCAAAACGATGAGGAACGAGCTATAGTGGTATATCAGAATGGAAAACTCAAGTCCTTTGTATACACGAAGACCGGCAGCAACGCCGGATACGATAACGAAACCGACAGCATTTTCCCGGCCGGAACATGGGTTGACATGGACTGGACTGCGGGTCTGGGCGAGGATGTCTACACAGAGTACTATTCCTTTGACGGCAAAACCATACATCTGAATGTAAACACATTTAGCGGCAGAATAATCACTGAAATTCCAGCGTTAATTCAAGCTTCATAAGGGAGAAACGATATGAGATTTCGTTTTTTTACGGTTGTACACAGACAAAAATGCATCGCAGCCGCCCTGCTTTGTCTTGCGCTTGCCGTATCCCTCTGCGGCTGCGGAAGCGGGACGTCGGACAATGTCAAAATCGCCGAAGCTTACATAGATGGTTTTTCAAAGTTCTACGATAAAGGCAGCGAATACACCGATTTAGGGCTTCAGCTTCAGGCAGATTATGCTTATGGTTGGGCCGCGGCGTCGGTTTCTTCCATGCGTTACTGTGTGGACTGCCTGCTCTATCTGAAAGGCGAGGGCAAATCTCTTGAGGAGGTCGTAGACGGAAGAAGGAACGATTGGGACAGAATTGCGTCTTTAAACTACGCCTCTCCGTACCCCTGGTATTTTGAAGGCCTGGTATATAACACACAGGGAAAAAACGATGCCGCCCAGTCTTGCTACGAAAAGGCACTGTTGAATCCGGCCTTTTCGCCCGAGTATGACGAAGCCCTATCCGTGCTTCTTATTTTGTCAGTCAACGAATTAAAATCCGTTAAGGTCAAACTGACAGAGCTGGAGGATAAAATTTTTACGGGCTATCAGCCGGAGCACACATCTTATCCGAGGGAAGAACTGGGATTCAGCGATAGCTATCTGCGAACTCTGGCCCTGGAATGTCTTGAAACGGAACCTGACAACTATCGCGGTGCCTTGCGGCATTATGAAGCTGCCCTCAGGGTTAATCCCTTTGAAGGGGATAATTTTGTCGGCTGCGCCCTGATGCATTTGTATCTTGGAGAAATGGATCAGACCTTCTTCTATGTTAACGAGGGCTTGTTTGTAGATCCGGAGCATGAAGGCCTAAATCATATTGCGGTTATTCTCAACGGGGAGGCATAACGATGCGAACGAAAGGATTTATTTTTTTCCTGACCTTGGCCATGCTTATGGGCATCTTCCCCGTCAATGCGATGGCTTTTTCCGACGTTGATCTGTCACGGGTAAAGTTTAGCACCGGCAAAGAGACTCTGTTGTTCGAATTCGGGAATATAAGCATAGAAGGAGAGCTAAAGCAGGAATACCCCTTTACCAGAGAGGACATCGACAAAATCGTGGGTGATACCCTCCGCGCAACCGGACTGACTGAGTCTGACATCAAGTCGGCCAACAGCAAGGTGGAAAAAGCCCGGCGCGCTACCGATTTTACGCAGGAGGACATCGAACGGATCAAGGAAAATATTTTTGTCAGCATGGAAACGGTTCCGGCCGCGGGAAACGTAGCGGCTTTGCTGCGAATGATCGACGGCTGTATGAAAAGCAGCAGCTGGGACGATATCGGCACCGCATCCGCCGACCTTCTGGAAAAGGCCATGACCGCCAAGGTTAAGGAAACCGCAAGCGGATTTGTGGACCGGGCCGGAGAACTGGGGGAAAACGTAAACAAACGATTTGAATGGATGGAAAATCTGACGGCTATCGTCACCTTCAGCGATATGCTTGCGGATGCGCAGGCTCATGACCGGCAGAAATGGCAGGACATTGCAGCCGGCGCCGAGGCCAAGCGTCTATTAAATGATTTTTACGAGGTGCTGGAGGATAAAATAGAAAACTATAAGAATAAAAGTGACAAAGCCGGCTGGAGCATTGTCTTCGACGAGGCCATGGATAACCGGCGTTTTACTTTTTTCGGTGTGGATGACAACGATCAGTACTGGTATCTGAATATGACGCTCAAACAGATCAACACAAACGAATACGGCAGCATTGCGGGCGATTATGAGGGTGAGTACACGGTGACGGCGGAACATATTATGACCGGCTTCACTTCACGGGCGGACGAGGCGCTTCTTCATATGGATGAGATTGGTGACGGTATAAAAAAACTCTTGAACACTCCTGAGGTGAATGCGGAATTAAAAGCAACCTCCAAGGGCTCTGCCTATATCAGCCGCACCATCTCCGGAAGTTGCAAGGCGACCATCGAGGAATCGGGGAATATTAATTTGACGCTTCATGAGGATAAGGACGAGACCCAGGTCAATATCACGGGTGTCGCAGCTGAGCTTAAACTGTCCTTCGACGGCAGCGGTGTAATAAAAAACGAGGGAACCATGCCGTTTCAGATTTCAGCCGACAAAGAAGAAATTAAAATTAGCGGCATGACATATAAAATGACAGGAAAATCCGAACTTCCGTCGGGACAAAACTTCAACTTCTCTCAAACCTTGGGTGGTGGAGGAGCGTTCACCGTCGGCTGGGATGATAACATCTGGAAACCCTGGAATGGCACACAAAAGACCCTAAAGTTCGCAGGAAATTGAACATGATTGTAATTGCGTGAGATTATAAGCAAGAACTCAAGGCGTTAAATCGAGTTTAAAAAATATGCTTTCTATTGACAATGCTGATTTTAGCCTGTAGAACAGGTGAAACACAGAAAAGCAGACCAACACGGCCTGCCTATACATAACGGGTAAAAAGAAATCGAGTGCCCACATCAAACCATCAGGTCTGTTATGAACACTCGATATGGAAAGTCGAACACTATAGATGCCGTGTCTCTTGTCTCGCTCCAAAGGCAAACCAGCGTAGCGTTTGTCTTTGGAGCAGGAGGAGCAAGGAAGCGGGCGGATGACGTTATTTTGTTCGCCAGAATAAAATAACGTCGGAGCAAAGTGAACTTTGCTCCGACGTGGTGCCGGTGACCGGACTCGAACCGGTACGCTGTCGCCAGCGGTGGATTTTGAGTCCACTACGTCTACCAATTCCATCACACCGGCAGGTGCAAGAGGTATTATACACGAAAAGGGCGGCCTTGGCAAGAGAAAGTTACTTCAGTTTCTCGAAAGTTTCTAAAAATGCGGTGAACCCTTCTTCAGAGCAAAAAGAAACCAGAACCACGAGCCCGTTCATGATTTATGGCTTATGGGTGCAGATCTCGGGCAGGGGTTCGTCTTTTCGCGACAGGGAACCCATTTGCCCTGCCGACAGGCTTTATTCTGCCCGGAACGTCTGGTATAATGAACCCACCAGACGTAAATTTGACGGAGTGACGCCTTATGAATCTGAGAGAACGTGCCAAACAACTAAAAAAAGATATCCCGGCTGTGTTTCTATGCCTGAACAGCCATGAAACTCCAATCGCGGCAAAACTACTGGCTGGGATCACGGTCGCATATGCGTTATCCCCCATTGACCTGATCCCGGACTTTATTCCTGTTTTGGGCTACCTCGATGATCTTCTGATTCTGCCTGCGCTGATCGCACTGACAATTCGCCTGATCCCAAAAGAGAAGTTTGACCGCTGCCGTAAGGAAGCCGAGGGAATGTGGAACACCGGAAGCCCAAAGAAATGGTACTATGCAATCCCCATTGCGGCGATCTGGTTGCTGATTGCTTGGCTGGCTATTCGGGCGATCTTCTTATAGGACAGATACGCGTTTCTGCGCGTAAAACTATCTTTTCACATCTATGTTGTGCGGTTTTTTGGCCGCTCTGATTTCGGGCTCGGCGGTTTTGGCCGCTCGTACTTTTCCGTTACGACGAGCCGCCGATCCGGATCACCCGCTGACCGTTGGTGTGCTCCTGCAAGCGGTGAGAGATGGAGAGCACCGTCCGGCCTTCGGCGGCACGTTCCAGCGCGTCCAGCACGCGC
>JBFWME010000044.1:0-14905 GCA_050251755.1 Lawsonibacter sp.
ATTCCGGAGGAAGATCGCTCCCGCATTTTTGATCGGTTTTACCGGGTGGACAAGGCCCGCTCCCGCCAGTCGGGCGGCACCGGACTGGGTCTGTCCATCGCCAGAGAGATTGTGGAGCGGCATCAAGGTCTGCTGACCATCCAGGATAAGCAGGGGCCTGGTCTTGCAATCCGTTTGGAACTGAAGATTGAGGGACCGGACCATGGATAGGACGACAAGACGTCGGGTCATCGAGCTGGGCAAGAATATACTCATCGTGCTGCTGACCTGCTCTGCTTTGTGGCTGGCTGCCCGAAGCCAACTCCTGGGCCCGCTCACCGGTTTGTTTCAGGAGGAAGGGACCCAGACAGAAGCGGTTCAGACGCAAAGCGGAGCCAGAGCCGATGCGGCACGCCCCTTGCGTCTTACAGTTAATCTGTCTGGCGGAGCAGGTCAAATTCGATATGGGATCCAATATGATACGGCCGCCTCAGACGCATTATTCCAACAGGTGGCCAGCCTGCTGGTGGAGACGCTGTCCAGCTCCGGAGCGCCGGAAACGGTTACCCGCGCCCAGTGGGAGCAGGCCATGGCCACCGCTCCGGGCGTAGTCTTTGATTTTCAGGGGGAGCTTCCCATGCCGGTACTGGTGGGATGGCTGTCCGGAGAAGACACCACGCTGACGGCGACGGTACGGAGGTTGGTTCTCACCGTGTGGCAGGAGACGGTGGCCCTGTACTATCGGGATGAGGAAACAGGACAATATTACCGCTGCCTGTCCGAGGTGGCCAATCAAAGCCACTTGGAGGACGCTGTGTCCTCCCTGACAGACAACGGAGCGATGTATGCCTTTGAATCGGAACTGTATGAAAATCTGGATCCGGATACCCTGATCTTGGGAACCACCCCGGTGCCGGCTGTTTATAGCGCATCCAATCCCATGATTGGGGGGCGGCCTGCCTTGGAGGAGCTGATGGCTGATCTGGGAATCTCCGTGAATGCCAGCGGCTTCTACTCCACCGGAAACGAGCAGGTGGCCCGCAGCGGCAGCGACTCGCTCCGTCTGTCCGATCGGGGCGTGGCGGTCTATGAGGCGGGAGGAGAAGACGGCGCACAATTTCAGGTTTCTACCCGCCGGGGAGAGGCCACTTTATTTGAATCGGTGGAGGCATGCCGCCGGTTGGCGGCAGCCACCGTTGGAGACCGGTGCGGCCAGGCCAGACTCTATCTTATGTCCGCCCAGGAGAGCGAGGATGGACTGGTAGTTCGGTTTGGCTACTGCCTGAACGGCTCCACGGTGCAGCTGGAGGGGGACTGCGCCGCGCACTTCTTGGTTCAAAACGGACAAATTACCCAATTTGAACTGAACTTTCGCAGCTATACCGACCAGGGAGAAACGTCCATGGTGATGCCGATCCGTCAGGCTGCTGCCGCGATGGAGGCCCTGGGGCTGGACGGAGAGGAACTGCTCCTGGTGTACGGCGATACCGGAGGAGATACCGCGGCGGCTTTTTGGGCCGCTGCCGGCAGCCGTCTAACGGGGGAGAGGTGAGGACATGGAGTGGCCCAAGCTAAAGAATATCGTTCTGATTATTTTGGCCCTCACCAACCTGTGCCTGTTTGTTTTTACGGCCCGCCGTGATCTGCAGAACAGCTATTACCAGCGGCAGACCCGCAGCGATGCCATGGAGTTTCTGACGGATCGGGGCGTCACGGTGGATGAGGATCAAGTGCCGGACAAGATGGACCTAGCGCCTCAAACGGTGGAGCGGGATCTGGAGCAGGAGGGGGCTTTGGCCGCCCAGTTGCTGCGCGATTCCGTTCAGGTGGAGGCCAGAGGCGGCGAGGTGTACCGCTATTTTAATGAAAATGGCTCCATTCAGTTCCACAGCGACGGCGCCTTTGTGGGAACATTTACTTCCGGTGTTTTTCCAGTGGGGGAAGACCGGGAAAAAGACTGCCTGGCCTGTTTAGCCAAGCTGAACTTTGAAGGGGAATTGATGGAGGAAGAAACGGACAGTCTGACGTTCCGACAGCTGTGGAACGGAGTTCCTCTGTTCTCTCAGCAGGTGACGCTGGAACTTCGGGACGGTTCCGTAGTGGCAATGACGGCGGGGCGAAGGTTGGTGGGGCAGCCGGTGGAGGACGCTACCCGGGAAACTGCCACTGTGGCCACCGCCTTGATTGAGTTTCTCAACAGCGTGAATGCCTTGGGCGACGTATGCAGCCGGGTGGATACCATCACGCAGGGATATGCCAGCAGCATTGCCCTGTCCGGGCCTATGACGATGACTCCGGTGTGGCGGATCGTCACCGACACAGGTGCCTACCAATTGGACCTGGTGACCGGGGCGCTGACCAGGGAGTCTTAGGGCACCGACGATTGGCTTAAGGACGGCACAAAGTTGGGCCAGCCTTAAGCTGATTTCGCCTTTACCTGACTCTTGACCTGTGGTAAGATAGCCGAGTATTGAGAGTCTGAACGTGGAAGTGACAGTTGTGTTTGACAAAAACAGCTCGATTGGAATTCTGGATTCCGGCATAGGCGGATTCAGCGTGGCCCGCCGGGTCCAGCGGATGCTGCCCGGGGAAAATCTGATTTACTTCGGGGATGGGGCCCACATTCCATATGGGAATCATTCCCAAGACCGGATCGTCGCCATGGCAAGGTACATGTTTGAATTTATGGAGACGCGGCAGGTGAAAGCCCTGCTGGTGGCCTGTAATACCATTTCCTGTGTGATCGACCGGTGTGAGGGCGTGGTGTCCTGTCCCACATTCAACGCGGTGCAGGCGGGGGCCGACGCGGTGTCCGGCCTGGATGTGGAGAAGGTGGGGGTCATTTCCACGGTCTTTACACACAATTCCAGGTGTTATCCACAGCGCATCCTGTCGAAGAGCCCGAAGAAGATGGTGGTTCTCAGCTGCGGCTGTTCTGATCTGGCCCGACTGGTAGAGCACAATCTGGGCAATCCCGCCGGAATGGTCAAGGTGGAGGAAAATCTGCGCCAGGAGTTGGACGGCATGGTACTGCGAGACCAAATCCAATGCTGTGTTTTGGGTTGTACCCATTACCCCTTGGTGGAGGACAGCATTCACAAGCTGTATCCCGAACTGCCCCTGATCGACCCGGCGGAGGAGATGGCGTTGGAATTGGAGCGGTATTTAAGGAGAAACGGATTGGTCGGGACTGCGCAGGGGAAAGGCTGTCTGGATATCTACACCACCGGCGACGTAGAGGAGTATGCCCTTCGCGCCAGGCAGGTGGGCCTGGATCCCGTGACCTCGGTGCGCTTTTATCCGCCTATGAATCTGTGAGCGCGGCTTGAATCAATGGCCTTCCTGATTGGGAAGGCTGTTTCACCCAAGAAAAGAATTTGCCTTGGGAGAGGAAATCCTGTATACTGACAAGATAAAGAAGTGAGAGGTGTTGCTTGTGGGAGAGCTGAATTACGCGGTGCCCACCCTATTCGGGCTAGAGGGCCTGTGCGCCGACGAGATGCGCAGGCTGGGGCTGCCCCAGGTCCAGGCGGAGAACGGTCGGGTGCTGTGTTCCGGGACCCAGGCTGACCTGCCCCGATTGAATTTAAATCTGCGCACGGGAGAGCGGGTCTTGCTGGTGCTTGGCTCGTTTCCGGCGGGGGATTTTGACGCGCTGTTTGAGGGAACAAAGGCCCTGCCCTGGGAGCAATTTATCCCGCAGGGCGGGCAGTTCCCAGTGAAGGGATATTCCCTGAACTCTGCCCTCCACTCCATCCCGTCCTGTCAGGCAATCGTGAAAAAGGCGGTGGCGGACCGACTGGGGAGTAAATATGGGCAGAGCACCCTGCCGGAGACGGGGGCCTTGTATCAGATTCAGTTTTCCATCATGAAGGACGTTGCCACTTTGATGCTGGATACCAGCGGCGCAGGGCTGCATAAGCGGGGATACCGCGCCCAAGGGGTGGATGCCCCGTTGCGGGAGACGCTGGCGGCGGCTATGGTGCTCCTGTCCCGCTATAAAGGGCGAGATCCCTTTTGCGACCCCTTCTGCGGGTCTGGCACCATTCCAATTGAGGCGGCTCTCATTGCAAAAAACCGGGCCCCGGGACTGAATCGGAATTTTTCCGCCCAAAAGTGGACGTGGCTGGATAAAAAGCTGTGGATGGCTGCCGCTGATGAGGCCATGGATCAGGAGTTTGAAGGGAATTATGAAATCTGGGGCGGGGACGTGGATCCAAATGCCGTAGCCCTGGCCTGCCACAACGCCCAGCTGGCCGAGGTGGACGACCTGGTGAAATTTGAGACGGCAGATGCCCGTACCTTTCATTGGGGCGGACTTCATGGTCGGGTGGTCACCAACCCGCCTTACGGAGAACGCATTATGGAACGGAAAGAGGCGGAGGAGATTTACCGGGCCTTTGGAAAAGCCTGGGATAAGTTTCCGGAGGGATGGAAGCTGTTCCTTCTGTCTTCTCACACGGAATTTGAGCGTACGTTTGGGAAAAAGGCGGACAAAAAGCGGAAGCTGTATAACGGGATGCTCAAGTGCGATCTCTTTATGTATCTGTAGATGCCCGGTTGTGAGGGGCACTTGTTCGAGCAGGCTAGGGACAGTCTTGGCGGTTAGCACTCAAAACAAGCAATTGTGAACAAGAAGTAAATTTCTCAAAAATCAACCCCAAATTTTTGAATTTGGGGGTTGATTTTTTTGCCGGAAGCAGGTATTATCATAGTTGGATTTGGCACTCACACTTTTTGAGTGCTAATACGAAGCGGCAGAGGCCGTAAATGGCACCGCTTCGATTCAATTTGTTTATACCAAATATCATATAAGGAGGAACCCATTATGAAACTCAAACCTTTGGCTGACCGCGTGATTGTCAAACTGGTAGAGGCGGAGGAGACCACCAAGGGAGGAATTATCCTCACCGGAGCCGCCAAGGAGAAACCGGAAGTGGCGGAAGTCCTGGCGGTTGGCCCCGGAGGTATGGTAGACGGCAAGGAAGTCGTGATGACCGTGAAGGTGGGCGACAAGGTGATTACCAGCAAGTATTCCGGAACCCAGGTGAAGCTGGATGGGGAAGAAGTAACCATCGTCCGGCAGAATGACATTCTGGCTGTCGTGGAATAACCTAGAAGCGCCCGAGCCCCCGAGCAGGGGAGTGAACGACAGAGCGCAGGGCAAAGCCCAAGGAAGGCCGAAGGCTGGACTGGGTTTGCCCGGAGACGGCAGAGTTAGCGACCCGGCCGCGAGGGGAGCGTTGTGAGTAGGCGAGGCGTGATCAAGAAACGCCAAGCCGTCTTGAACAGCGAGGTAAAATCAAAAAATTTCATCTCATTATTTGGAGGTAATGCTTTATGGCGAAAATCATTTGCTACGGCGAAGAAGCCCGCAAGGCCCTGGAGAAGGGCGTCAACCAGTTGGCCGACACCGTGAAAATTACCATGGGACCCAAGGGCCGCAACGTGGTATTGGACAAGAAGTTCGGCGCGCCCCTGATCACCAACGACGGCGTGACCATTGCCAAGGAGATTGAGCTGGAGGACCCCTTTGAGAACATGGGCGCTCAGCTGGTGAAGGAAGTCTCCACCAAGACCAACGATGTGGCCGGCGACGGCACCACCACCGCCACCCTGCTGGCTCAGGCCATCATTCGTGAGGGGTTGAAGAATTTGGCCGCCGGGGCCAATCCCATGGTGATGAAGAAGGGCATTTCCAAGGCGACCGAAGCCGCGATTGAGGCCATTCAGGCCAACAGCAAGAAGGTCAACGGAAGCGACGATATCGCCAGGGTTGGCGCGGTTTCTTCCAGCGACGAAACCATCGGCAAGCTGATTGCCGAGGCCATGGAGAAGGTTGGCCACGACGGCGTTATCACCGTGGAGGAGTCTAAGACCGCCGAGACCTATTCCGAGGTCGTGGAGGGCATGCAGTTTGACCGGGGCTACATTACCCCCTATATGGTCACTGACACCGAGAAGATGGAGGCCGTTTTGGACGATGCCCTCATTCTCGTCACCGATAAGAAGATCTCTTCCATTCAGGAGATGCTGCCCCTGCTAGAGCAGGTGGTCCAGTCCGGCAAGAAGCTGCTGGTCATTGCCGAGGACGTAGAGGGCGACGCTCTGTCCACGCTGATTGTCAACCGGCTGCGCGGCACCCTGAACGTGGTGTGCGTCAAGGCCCCCGGCTTTGGCGACCGCCGCAAAGAGATGCTGCAGGATATTGCCATCCTGACCGGCGGCCAGGTGATTTCCGCTGATGTGGGTCTGGAACTGAAGGAAGCTCAGCTGAACCAGCTGGGCCAGGCTCGCCAGATCAAGGTCACCAAGGAGAACACCACCATCGTGGACGGCGCGGGCGACTCTGCCGAGATCAAGGCCCGCATCGGCCAGATCAAGAGTCAGATCGAAGCGACTACCTCCGACTATGACCGGGAGAAGCTTCAGGAGCGCCTGGCCAAGTTGTCCGGCGGTGTAGCCGTTATCAAGGTCGGTGCCGCTACTGAGGTAGAGATGAAGGAGAAGAAGCTGCGCATTGAAGATGCCCTGAACGCTACCCGCGCTGCGGTGGAAGAGGGGATCGTAGCTGGCGGCGGAACCGCTTATGTCAATGCCATTCCTGCTGTGGAGAAGCTGATCTCCAAGGTGGATGGTGACGAGAAGACCGGTGTGCGCATTGTGGCCAAGGCCCTGACCGAGCCCATGAAGCAGATCGCCAGCAACGCCGGCATCGACGGCTCCGTGGTGCTGGAGAAGGTCAAGAATGCCCGCAAGGTTGGCTACGGCTTCGATGCCTACAATGAGACTTACTGCGACATGATCTCCGCCGGCATTGTGGATCCCACCAAGGTGACCCGCTCCGCGTTGGAGAATGCCGCCTCCATTGCCGCTGTTCTGCTGACCACCGAATCTCTGGTCGCCGACAAGCCCCAGCCCCCTGCGGCTGCCGCACCTGCCGCACCGGATATGGGCGGAATGTACTAAGAAAAGCCTCCTAAAACGCCCGGAACGAAGGTTCCGGGCGTTTTGCTTGGCTGGGGCTTGTCGGCATGCGTTTGACCCCGCAGACGATAGTAAAGGTCATGAGATTTGCCTGGATGCTGCGCGGCCGTTTGCTCACAATGGGGTTGTCGCATAAAGATTTCATGGATCAACGGTTATATTTCTATAGTATTTTTCAAAGAACTATGGTATTCTAAAGGAAGAATAATTCTAGGGCCGAACAAGTGGCTAAGAGGAAAGGAGCAACTATGCTACCAAGCGCAATTTGGCTTATCGCCTTGATCGTGCTGATGGTGGGAGAGGCAGTTACGGTAGGGCTGACCTTCATCTGGTTTGCGGTGGGTGCCCTGGGCGGATTGATTATGGCCGTACTGGGCGGTGGAGTTTGGCTTCAGGTTGTGGTGTTTTTGGTTCTGTCCGGCCTGTCTCTGGCGCTGGTTCGACCGCTGGCCTCACGATTTCTAAAAACCAGCCATGCGCCGACAAACGCCGACCGGGTCATCGGGAAAACCGCCATCGTGACCGAAGCCGTCGACAACATAGAAGGCAAAGGGCAGGTGAATATTTCCGGCCAGGTATGGTCGGCCCGCAGTGAGCACAGCGTGGTCATTCCTGTCGGTGCAGAGGTAAAGGTGCTGCGGATCGAGGGCGTAAAAGTATTTGTAGAGACCGTATAAGTTTGAGACCGTTCAAGGAAAAAGGAGGAAGTATGGAACTTATTTTGACGATTCTGCCGTGGGTGATTCTCATCCTTCTGGCCATGATGGTAGTGGGCTCCTGTGTGAAAATTGTGCCTCAGTCCAGAGCCTATGTGGTTGAGCGTCTGGGTGCATTCCGCACCGTGTGGGCCGTGGGCCTTCATTTCAAAGTGCCTATTTTTGAGCGGGTGGCAAAAAATGTGTCGTTGAAGGAGCAGGTGGTGGATTTTCCGCCCCAGCCCGTGATTACCAAGGACAACGTCACCATGCAGATCGATACCGTGATTTATTTTCAGATCACCGATCCAAAGCTGTACGCCTACGGCGTGGAGAACCCTATGTCCGCGATTGAGAACCTGACCGCCACCACCCTGAGAAACATCATCGGCGATCTGGAACTGGATCAATCCTTGACCAGCCGAGACCACATCAACAGCAAGATGCGGGTCATTCTGGACGAAGCAACCGACAACTGGGGCATCAAGGTCAACCGTGTGGAGCTGAAGAACATCATGCCGCCCCGCGACATTCAGGAGTCGATGGAAAAGCAGATGCGGGCGGAGCGTGAACGCCGTCAGGCGATTCTCCAGGCCGAAGGTCAGAAGCAGTCTCAGATTCTGGTGGCCGAAGGAGAAAAGCAGTCGGCCATTCTCCGGGCCGATGCCGCCAAGCAGGCCGCCATTCTCCAGGCGGAAGGCGCCAAGCAGGCAAAAATTCTGGAGTCAGAGGCAGAGGCCCTGGCGATTATGCGAGTGCAGCAGGCCACTGCCGATGCCATCAAGCTCATCAACGAAGCAGCGCCCGGCGAGGGTGTGATCAAGATCAAGGCGCTGGAGGCGTTCCGGGCTGCGGCCAACGGGAAGGCCACCAAGATTATCATTCCCTCCGAGATTCAGGGCCTGGCCGGGCTGGCTGCCGCCGCTAAGACGGTGTTTGACACCGAGGATCCTAAGGCCACAATTACCAAGACCGTACCCAAGCAGTAAGACAGACGGAATCACTTACTGCCTGGAATAAAACGTCCCCAACCGCCAGTTTGTATGATCTGAGCGGTTGGGGAATTTTACGTCCACAAGGATGGGGGATAAAAGGCCCCGCAGGAAGAGAGACCGGTGCCATCCGGAGGATTCCAAGCATGGGACACCGCCTGCCGCCATACAGGCTGTGCTTACGGGTTGGCCGGAACGCTTGAGCGGTTTTCGTTTGTTGAAAATGGTTTGACGGATCCGTTTTTAGCTAGGTTAGCCGAAAAATAACAGAAATTGCATGATAAGAATTGAGCCTCTTTTCACATACTGATGTTGCATGAGTATTTGGAAAGGGGCGCGGTGCGGTTGCGGAAAAATGGACTGCAGGGTGTGGGACTTGCGCTGCTCACAGCCTGCTTCACCTTTGCGCTGGGATCGGGCCCGGGAACAGAAATCAGCCCGGCATTGGGCGGAGCGAAGGTGGAGGTTCAGACGGACTTGCCGCCACTGGTGGCACTCACCTTTGACGATGGTCCGCGGAACGCAACCACCAGCCGACTGCTGGAGGGGTTGGCGCTGCGGGAGGTGCCCGCTACGTTCTTTCTGGTTGGATACCGGATCGCAGGCAGTGAAGACCTGATTCGAGAGATGGCCCGGGAAGGCAGCCAGATTGGGATCCATACCTACGACCATGTACTGATTACCGATTTGTCCCAAACGGAATGTGATCTCCAAGTGGACAAAACCAGAGCGCTGCTGACAGACATTTTGGGACCAGGGGACTATTGGCTCAGGCCGCCGTTTGGACTTGTCAATCAGAAAGTGACCCAATGGGCGGATGGCCCGCTGATTCTGTGGTCGGTAGACCCGGAGGATTGGAAAAGGAAAAACGCCGATCAGATTGTTTCGGTTGTCATGAAGAATGTGAAGGATGGAGACATCATTCTGATGCATGACATTTATGATAGCTCAGTGGATGCGGCTCTATGCATTGTGGATCAACTTCTGGAGCAAGGATACTGTTTTGTGACCGTGGAGCAGTTGATGCAGCTGCGGGGAGTTACACCGGAGCCAGGAGGATTGTATATGGAACTGCCCCCGGGTTGAACGAAAGGGAAGATGGGGAACGCTTCATTAAAATTATAAAAAACGATTGTAATTTTTCACGCTTTCATGTAAACTATGAGAAACAGCCCGGTACCGAAGGAGGAGCGAGGATATGAAGGTTGCCCGTTTTGTATTGAAGATCGTGGCCCTGTCTCTGGGGGCGGCTGCCGTGATTTGTGCCATCATTGCTTATTGGGATAAATTGGCTGATCTCGGTGACAGTGCAAAGATTAAAATTCGTCGTACAGCTTGTCCCTCCGAGTATGACGATTACGAGGAGTAAAAAAACAACCGCCTAAAGGCGGTTGTTTTTTTATCGGTCCGATGAAATTAGAAAGGACGCATACCATTTTAAGCAGGTTCGGTCCCTCGTATGGTGAAGCAGTGCGCTGGACAGCAGGACGTCGGACAACAGGGTGAGAGAGGCGAGAATCGTTACTGGCAGGAGGATTGCGTTGAGCAAGGGTGCGAGAAAAGGGTGGACCCAGTAGACGAGGGGGAGGGCCAGCACGCCCCAAGATAGGGAAAACGGAATACATACCCGGCCTTGGATGTTGCCGGGCAGCCCACGGTAATTCCAGAACGGGACCCCAAGAACCCCTTCGTAAAACAGGGCCATCAGATATTCTACCGCCGTTGCAGTCAATGTCCCAAACGCGAAGAGGAGGAGCGGATGGGTGGTCACGAAGCGGGGGAGCAGAAGAATGGCGCAGGCGCCCAGGCCGTATACCGGGCAAAGGGGAAGGACGATCAGGCACTTTCGGTCGGCACTGCCCCCGGTGACTTTGGCAAAGACGACCTCCAGCAAGAAGCCCAAAAAGCTATACAAAATAAAATACCAGAACCATACCACGAAGTCGAATCCCTCCATTTCTTCTACTAGGGTGACGGAAATGAACGGATTTCATTCGGGTAATTTTTGTTAGCAGAATGCATACGAAACAAATCCGCATGATATGAGACAACTGGGGAGGCAAACCCTTGCAACGGTTCAGAAACGAGAAAGATCGCGGCTCCAGCAGAAGAAAGAAGGGGGACAACGTATGCAAAATTATACGGATTTCCACGGCAGTTTGTGGAAGGCGAGGATGGAGTGCTCGGCTCAAACGGCGGGGCGCAGACAGAAGCGGGAGCTGGCGCGCAGGTGTTCGAGCGAAGAAAGAATTTTTGCTGCAAAGGAGCTGAGGGCAGGGAAGAGAATCGAAAAAATTTCCACCACATCTTGCGGAATAGGTCGGATTGTGATAGGATATTGCGAAGAAAAAATGGGCGAAGGAGTGGAACGCGATGCGGCATCTGATTGATTTTGGCGACCTGCCACGCCAGGAATGGGACGCGCTTTATGTCCGGGCCAGCCAGATCATGGACGACCCCGGAGCATGGATCGACGTGTGCCGGGGAAAGGTGGCCGCCTCTCTTTTTTATGAGCCCTCTACCCGGACCAATTTTTCCTTTCAGACCGCGATGCTGCGCCTGGGAGGCACGGTGTTTGGCTTTGCTGACCCAAATTCCTCCTCCGTGGCCAAGGGGGAGACGCTGAAGGATACCGTTAAGATGGTATCCGGCTATGCCGACGTAATTGTGATGCGCACTCCCTGGGAAGGGGCGGCTAAGGCGGCCTCTCTGTACTCCAATGTCCCGGTTGTCAACGCAGGCGACGGCGGCCACATGCATCCCACCCAAACCATGGCCGACCTGACTACCATGACCCGTCTGCTGGGCGGGGTAGACGGCTTGTCCCTGGGATTGTGTGGCGATCTGAAAAACGGCCGTACGGTCCATTCTCTGATTAAAGCCATGGCCAAATTCAAGGGTGTCAAGTTTTTTCTGATTTCGCCCCGGGAGCTGGCTGTGCCCGACTATATGCGCTCCTTTATGCGGGAAAACAACATTTGGTTTACAGAGGTCACCGGCCTGGAAGCGGTCATCCCACAGCTAGACGTGCTGTATATGACCCGAATTCAGAAGGAGCGGTTTGTAGATCCGCTGGAGTATGAGCGAAACCGGGGAATCTACGTCCTGACACGGCGAAAGCTGGACCGGGCCAAAGAACGGATGCTGGTCATGCACCCCCTGCCCCGGGTGGACGAGATCACGGTGGATGTGGATGATGATCCGCGGGCCGTCTATTTTCAACAGGCCCGATACGGCATGTTTGCACGGATGGCTCTGTTAGAGCATTTGGCCCTTCAGCCCAGGCAGGAAACCGTAGCGCCGGTGGAAATCGGGACCAAACCGGTGTGTACCAATCCCCGGTGCATTACCCAGACCCAGATGTATTTGCCTCCGCTGGTGAAAAAAATTGGCGGGATGGACTGCTGCGGGTTCTGTGATGCGGCCCTGCACTAAGAAAATGGTCGGATTTTGATTCCCAGCGGAACAGGACTTTGGTTCAAGGATGAAGCCAGAGAGAAGGCTTCCCGGATGAGAAATTCTGAGAGCGCTTCCCATTTTCAGAAAACCAGGGAAAAACTTAGAAAAGGGATTGACAAATCGGGGGGGAGTATGCTATTATTTCAAGGCTGACGTGAGAGAAACATGCCATCCATGCGGGTGTAGTTCAATGGTAGAATCCCAGCCTTCCAAGCTGGTCGCGTGGGTTCGATTCCCATCACCCGCTCCATATGCGCCTGTAGCTCAGGTGGATAGAGCAACTGCCTTCTAAGCAGTGGGTCAGGGGTTCGAGTCCCTTCAGGCGTGCCAAGTCCGAGCAGCTCCAGCGCAGTCCATAGGCTGCGAAGGACAGGCCTTGCAGAACATGCGTCAACCATTACCGTTGGCTTCCGGCGTACCAAGCCTCTTCCAAACGCAATGTTTCGGTTGTGTTCCATTATCCAGCTACCATATGGTGGGTATAGCTCAGTTGGTTAGAGCACCGGATTGTGGTTCCGGGTGTCGAGGGTTCGAATCCCTTTACCCACCCCACATGAAATGAGGCGGAAGGGCCGGAGCTTCGGCTCCGGCCCCTGCCTTTGTATCCTGTCTGTTGCAAATATAGGGGTGTAGCCAAGTGGTAAGGCAAGGGACTTTGACTCCCTCACTCGCTGGTTCGAGTCCAGCCATCCCTGCCACATTGTCGAGATAAGACAGAACCCGCCTCTGGTAGGAGCGGTTTACCCCGTTTTTTCCATTGCAGCCGCATAGCGGTTGTGAGGCGAGGGAGGCAGCAGGGAGATACCTGTGAGGAAACTAGAATATGACCCAGTAGCTCAGTTGGCAGAGCACCTGCCTTTTAAGCAGGGTGTCCGGAGTTCGAATCTCCGCTGGGTCACCAAGAAAAAGGCCCTTGCGACCACTAGAAAACCTAGTGATTGCAAGGGCTTGAAGCTTTTTTACAGGCAATTTGAAATTGAGCGATATGTCGGTGCCCGAATGGATTTATAGCAATTAAGTGTTGTCAAATATCCGTTATTTTTCCGCCTCATCCTGAGCAAGATATTCGTTCAGGCATGAGGCGGTTTTCTCTTTCCGGGCGCTGCGGATGTGGGTATATACATCGTGCGTCAAGGTGATGCTGGAATGACCAAGAAGTTCCTGGGCGTCCTTTTCCTCAATCCCGGCTTCAAAAAGTGTCGTCGCAAAGGCGTGGCGGAGTTGGTGGGGGGGTGACATGATATTCATAACTATGAATCTTGTGTTTGCGCTTGGTTTCGGGATTTAACTTTTCTGTGACAACATCCTCAGCCAAACCAGCCTCAAGGCAATATTTCCGCCATCGTTTTTGAAACGCTGATAGGGTGAACGGCTGGCCGTTTCGCTCAAAGATATATCCGTGTTTCTTTTTCGGTAAATGCTCCGCCAAGCGATCCAGAAGGATAATGTCACCAGTGCCCGCCTCTGATTTCGGGGCCTTGACCACCGGCTTGTTATTGTCATAGTAGATAGACTTGCTGACGTGAATCACCTTGGCATCAAAGTCAATATCCTCCCACTTGAGGGCCATCGCTTCACCGCGCCTCATGCCGGTGTACAGGAGCAGATAAGCAAATAGTTCGAAATCCATATCCACGGACTGCTCAACGATTTTCACGCAGTTATCCTCTGGCAGTTCATGCCGCGTCGTCTTCAGGCCAGAGGGAGGCTTAATCGAAGCAGCTGGGTTTACTTCGATGTATCCGCTATATATGGCAAAATTGAAGATCATATTGAGTACGGCAATATGAGCCAGCATGGTACGCAGGGAATACCCCTGGCGGGCCACATCACCTACATAGCCGTTCAGCCCCAGGCTACCAGACCTGGGGCACTTATATGCCGCAACGCCCGCATGAGGACGAAGCGGCTGGCTGGGGCAAAGCCATCATCATTAGTTCAGCATATACTGGGGTGAAAGGGGGCGGTTGTTTTTGTTTGATAAAGTTTCCCAGGTCTATATCGAAATATACAATGGGCTTACAAATGAATATCTTGGAAGAGCTTTATTTAAGCTCACACCGGAAGTAGAAAACGCAATTCTAAAATATGCACGCAACGAAAAAGGGCCAGATCGGATTGTAATTCAGGATGCAGATTTTTACCCAGCCTCTTCAAACTATGCCTTGCTATTACCGTTTAAAAAGCGCAGCCGAAAAGGGATCTTTAAGGCCATGCTTCGAGATGAAAATTCAAAGTTATGGATTCCGTTCGAAATATATGTGAAATTAAATGCCTCTGGGGAAAGCCGGTTTACAGGCGATGAATACCATTTTGATAGGGCAGAGTATTCTGATATTGTAGTTGAAGGCAAAAAAGTGATGGTCGATCGGATCACGGAGTTTAATAAATAAAATTTTTTCCAAAGCACCCACGAAAGCGGGTGCTTTCTTATGTCATAGTAACCATCAAACACATAAGTAATTTCATATAAATGATGATCCGGCCTTTCAATCCAAGTATCGTCAATCGGTACCGATCCAAGTTTATCCATGATTTCATTTAACGTCATGTTATAAGTGATCCCATTAATCTCACATTTTAGACACTCAATAAACTGAATCGTTTCAGAGTTCTCGTCGAAAACGAATATCATACCAAGTTCATTATACCAATAACCTTCATAATAGAATGACAAGAGTTCGAATCTCTGCTGGGTCACCAATACAAGACTTATCCGAACACATTCGATTTATCTTTGTCAACGGCCTTTTCGGTTGTGTGATAAATCGTGAGATCGAATAAGTCCAAAAG
>JBFWME010000044.1:15005-20372 GCA_050251755.1 Lawsonibacter sp.
TGTCGTGAGAGAGATCGATCACGTCGTTATTCCCTGTTGGATCGCTCCCGTCCCCGCCAATGACCCCCGCCGTCATGAGGTTGTTTCCAATGGCGCGGAAATTACAGTTTTCTGGAGTATCTTTCAGTTTGTTATACCTTATCATGTCGTCGCCCTGCCACGGCCTCGGCCATTCTGGATCGCGGGTACTGCACCACTGTGCCATTGTTAATATCAAGGGCGAGAGTTACCGGCTCAAGAACAAAAGGAATTCATGAAGCAAAAACAGCTCATTGTCAACACCCTGTTCGATCAGGATAATTGCTAAATTAGTTTTTTCCTCCTGCTATGAACCCACAGAATTTAACCACCATAAAACTGTAAATTCAAATTGGCCATGACAGCGGGCTGTAAAGGGAAAACGAAAGGGAAAATAGCGGGGAAAAGGACGTGAAAAAACCCTAGAGCCATTGAAGCTCTAGGGTTTTTTCTGTTTGGTGCGCGAGGCGGGAGTCGAACCCGCACGCCCTTGCGAGCACTGGCACCTGAAGCCAGCGAGTCTACCAATTCCACCACTCGCGCATCTGATTTGGTGGCGCGCCACTTTATTCAGCGCAAGAGATATGTTAACACAGACCGCGAATTGTGTCAATACCCCTTGCAAAATTTTTTTGTGGCAGTTCTGGGATGGGCAGTAGAATTCCGCATGATTGAACCGGAGAAAAAATAGGGTTGACAAGGATGGACATCTTATGATACGCTGAATCGAAAGTAAGGGAGTAGTCGGCGTATTTGCGCGGCCCGGTCAACATACTGGAGAAGATACCTCTCCTGGCTGGGCCTGAAATGATGAGACTTATCTGTCCGTGGGACAGGTGGGTCTTTTTCTTTTCTGCGCCGAGAGGGGGAACAGTATTATATGGATTTATGGGAACTGTTTGTGATTGCAGTGGGGCTCTCCATGGACGCGTTTGCCGTGTCAGTATGTAAGGGGTTATCCGTTTCGTCTTTGCGTCCAGCCCACAGCCTTACCTGTGGGTTATACTTTGGAGGGTTTCAGGCACTGATGCCGCTGCTGGGGTGGTTGTTGGGTGTCCGGTTTCAGATCATGATCACCAGTGTGGATCACTGGATCGCCTTTATCCTCCTGGGAATCATCGGCGCGAACATGGTCAAGGAATCCCGGGAAGAAAAGTGCGTGGACGCTTCCTTCTCGCCCCGGGTTATGCTGCCTCTGGCGTTAGCTACCAGCATTGACGCTCTGGCAATCGGAGTTACCTTTGCCTTCCTTCAGGTCAGCATTTTGCCCGCCGTCGTCTTTATTGGCCTGACCACCTTCCTGTTTTCCGTCGTTGGAGTCCGGATGGGGGCCGTGTTTGGCGCACAGTTCCGGACCAAAGCTGAGTTGGCCGGCGGCGTCATTCTCATTCTGATGGGGCTTAAGATCCTACTGGAGCACTTGGGCTTTTTGGGCTGAGAACCGGGAATCATCGCCGCGGAAGAAAAATGCGCTTAGGGCGGCGCTGCACCTGGCCAACATCGTGTTCGGCTCTTGCAACGTCCGTCTGGCAAAAGCGGCTGATACCATAACCGGAGATATGCGTATGCTGTCCAAGGAGTACTTGGGTGCTCCAAAGGCAGTGGCGGCGAAGATGAGCAAATCTAAATCAACCCGCGCGTCGAAATCGGTGCGTGAGGGGCCCAACGCCCGTAGGGCGTGCTGTGGGCACTTCAGCCGCTTCTCTAGGGAAGCCGGCTGTTTTTTTAAATTCCATGGCAGCAGCAGAGCGCGGCTGGTGGAAATCATTTTGTGTATGACCTTGAAAAATAGCTATAGGGTTCGCATGTAATCAAATGTTTGCAGCAAGTCCAGCTTACCATAGCCCCATTGCGGATTTGGGTATTCCATAGCCGTGCTTCTGTCACACCCGCGAATTAGATAAGCACGGATTTGATACGTACTCATAGACACGTCATTTCCTTCCACAACTCCCCACTGAAGCAGCAGCGCACAGGCCCCCGTTGTGATGGCCGTCGCTACGCCGGTGCCGCTCATGATGCCGCTGCCGCTGGGGTAATATCCCTGGACGTTTTCGCCGGGCGACACCAGATCCGGAGCCATCATGGGAGTTCTGGTTGGCCCCCAGGATGAATTCATGTATAGGCTGTTGGTAAAGCTGTTATACGCGCCGCAGCAGATAGTGTTTATCGCGGTCCCCGGAACGGTGATCGTGGTGTAAGGAGAGGCGGAAAGGAACTCTACCGAGGGGGAAACAAAGCCCGTGAGCGGAAGCCAGCAGTTGAATTGTCCATCCAAGACAATATCTCCGTGAACAAGGATGGTCCAGATTCCCGGAGTGGCATTTAGAATTCGAACGGCGGTCAGCTGAGCGCCGCTGGTCTCCAAAGGAAAGAAATACTGGACCGCGACAGTTGAGGTTTCCAAAACCAGCTTTGTGATCTGGGAGGGACCTGTTTTCGCCGGAATCCTTCCCACCAGTTCACCGGAAGGGGAACGAACGGATACGGAGAGGCGGTCGGCAATGTTGTTCCAAATGGAAACGGTGAGGTCCCCGGCGTTCTCTCCGGCCCGGAGATCAACGTTTTGTGTCTCACCGGTTGCAGTCAGTTTTCCCTGCAAATGGTGACGCGCCAGACTTTCATTTCCGGCGCCCACACACATGCATACCCCTTTCTGACCGGCTACCCCGCTCAGATACTCCTCAAAGATGCTGTACCCGTCGTGTCCGCCGAAGTTGGAACCAAGCGCAACGCATATGGAGACCGGGCGGCCGAGACGGCGTGCTTTTTGCAGGACGTACTCCACGCCCACCATCACGTAACTGGAAGAAAATGCATTTTTCTGCTCTTGGGTGATTAAAAATCGATCGTAATAGAAGGGCTTTGCCCGATCCAGCTTGACGACGATCAAATCAGCCTCGGGTGCGGCACCGGTAAACCCGTTCGAAGCGCTGCCCGCAGCGACAGAAGCAATAAAGGTCCCGTGTCCGGAATTGTCGCGCTGCGGCACAATTTCGTAGGGATTGGGAGACTGTAATGCAAGATTGATCTGCTCATTGGTATATTCGGTCCCGAACACGAACGATTCCGGGGGAGGGCCAGGCACCGTTTGGTCATAAAGAAATTGGATTTTACTGGTTCCATCTTTACGAAGAAAGACCGGCAGTGTGTAGTCGATTCCCGTATCAATAATCCCCACCAGTACATTCTGCCCCTTTAAGTTCAGATATGGCTGATTGTGTATTTGCGTAATCCCGGAGGCATCAAGGGGAGAGCCGGCAAGCGGCCCTAAAACGATCGATTCAGAGCTGGCAAAGCTGGGGCCAAGATTAGCGATTAGTAATTCCGCATCGTCCCGGTGGATATAGCAGAGAAGATAGCCGCCGGACAGTTCCTGTGCCACCCGGATATTGGCTTTATTGTTCCCATAGAAAAAGAGAGGGTCGCTTTGTCTGATCACAAAGTCAATGGAGTCTGGCGACTGAATCAACTCGTACTCTTCCGGAGATAAAGCCATGATGTCCTCCTGTCGTTACGGTTTATTGTCAAACTTCACGCATAAAACTAAAAGACTGCAGCACGTTCAACGTTCCGTAGCCCCATTGCGGATTTGGATATGAGATTTCATCGGATTTGTCACAGCCCCGGATCAGATAGGCCCGGATCTGATTGGTGCTTATTGAGACATCATGCCGCTTCACAATGCCCCACTGCAGAAATAACGCACAGGCGCCTGCCGTAATGGCGGCAGCCATGCTGGTTCCGCTCATGACGTTGAGACCGAGGGAAGTATATCCGCTCACATTGACACCGGGCGCCACGAAATCCGGAACCAACACGGGTTCTCTGGTCGGGCCCCATGAAGATTTTGGATAGAGCTTATATTCAAAGCTGTCATACGCTCCGCAGCAGATCAAGCCAAACTTTGTTGCTGGAACGGTAACCGTATAATACGGAGAGGGGGAAAGAAACTCCACACCTTCAGCTACAAATCCGGTCAGCGGCAGATATGCATGGTAGCTTCCGTCCAGAACCAGATCTCCATGAATGATGATGGTCCAAATGCCCGGGGAGGCGTCCAGAAGACGTATATACGTCAACTGGCCCCCTCTGAATTCAATGGGAAAAAAGTATTTGACGGTTACCGTGGTGGGTTCCAGAATCAGCGAGAACGAGCGATCCGGCCCGATTTTTGGCGGAACCCGGCTGACCAGCTCTCCGGACGGAGAGCGGATTGAAACCGAGAACCGGTCGGAAACGGTACTCCACAAAGAAATGCCGATGTTCCCGGCTTGCTCCCCCACGCGGATGTCGATATTCTGCGTCTCTCCAGACGTACTCACTCGGCCCTGGGTATGGTGCCCTGCCTGACTTTCGTTGCCCGCAGCAATGCAAAGGCAGACGCCTTTCAGATTGGCGACAATGCCCAGATATTCTTCCAGGATACTGGTTCCATTGTGCCCTCCAAAATTAGAGCCAAGGCCAATGCAGATGGAGACCGGGCGGCCCAATTCAATCGCTTTTTCTATAATATATTCCACGCCGACCATAATGGCACTTGCCTCGTATGCATATTGCTGATCCGGCGGAACACAGAACCGGTCCCGATAATAGGGTCTGGCGCCCCTGAGTTTTACCGCAATGATTTCCGCTTCCGGTGCTGCGCCGATAAAATCTCCAACCTGTCGCCCGGCGGCTACGGATGCGAGGAAGGTTCCGTGGCCAAGGGTATCGGTTTCCGGAACAAGGTCGAAGGGGCGCTCAGAACGCAGAGCGGCGTTGATTTGTTCATTAGTATACTCCACCCCGACGGTAAAGTCATATGGCGGAGTTCCGATGGCCGTCTGGTCATAGATAGACTGGATTTTACTGGTGCCGTCTGGATAGACAAACGGCGGCTGGGTATAGTCGATGCCGGTATCGACGATTCCAAATAGAACACCTCCACCCTTTAGATCCAGATAGGGCTGCTTATGAATCTGAGTGATTCCGGAGCTATCCAGAATCTCCTGGTTCAGCGGTCCCAGGATGATGGGAACGGTGCTGAGCACGCCTGTGCCAAACAAGCTGAACAGCGCGTCATAATGATCCCGGTGGACATAGCCCAGGATAAAGCGATCCAGCAAAGTCTGTGTGATGAAAACTTGGGGATCACGTTTAATTGCGTCCAGAAGATATTCACTTTTTCTTGCAATAAAATCCACCGCATCAGGTGAATTAATAAAATCCATAAGCTCTGGCCCATATTCCATAAGCTACCTCCGTAATATGATGGCAAGATCCCGCATGGTATCGCACAGGCGCAGGGCTCCATACCCCAAGGACGCATTTGGATAGGACTGGCCGGGAAAGCGCTGCGCGGATCCG
>JBFWME010000045.1:0-13046 GCA_050251755.1 Lawsonibacter sp.
ACCTCAGGCAGAAGTGCCTTCAAATGTTCCAGCGCCTTAGAGGCGTCAGACAGCAGTGCGCTGCACTTGACCAACAACTCCTTCTGGACCGACAAGTCGGCAGCGGAAGAAGCGGCGGAGACAGCGGAGATGGACTGCCCCAAACGGGTGTTGTAGTGGATGGCGGCAGGAATATAATGCTTTCCGGCCATATGGATCATGGTCTGAGCCTCGATCTTTAGCACTTTGGCATAGGTCTCATACATAATCTCGGCGCGGGACTCCAGTTCAGACTCGGTATAAATGCCGAATTTGGTGAACAGGGCCTCGGCTTTTTCCGTGGTCAAAGCCGAAATGGCATTGACCATAGAGGGCAGGTTGGGCAGACCGCGGCGGGCGGCTTCCTCCACCCACTCCTGAGAGTAGCCGTTGCCATTGAAGATGATGCGCTGGTGCTCTGTCATCAGGTCGTGAATGACCTTGGTGCAGGCGACGGTAAAGTCATCGGCCTTCTCCAGCACATCGGCAGCCTCACAGAAAGCCTCGGCCACAATGGCGTTCAGCATGGTGTTGGCATCGGCGATGGAGTCGGAAGAGCCAACCATACGGAACTCAAACTTGTTGCCGGTAAAGGCGAAGGGGGAGGTGCGGTTCCGATCGGTGGCGTCCTTCTTTAAGACGGGAACGGTGGATACGCCGGAGTCCAGGTTGCCGGAGGCCAGCAGCTTGACAGACTCTGCGTTGGAGACAATCTGGTTCACCACGTCGTCCAGCTGGTCGCCCAGGAAGATGGAGATGATGGCGGGAGGGGCCTCCTGAGCACCCAAACGATGCTCGTTTCCGGGGTTGGAAGCGGAGCAGCGCAGCAGGTCGGCATGCTTGTCAATGGCCTTCATAATGCAGGCCAGCACCAGCAGGAACTGGAGGCTCTCGTTGGGCGTGTCGCCGGGATCCAGCAGATTCTCCCCGGTGTCGGTGCCAATGGACCAGTTGTTGTGTTTGCCGGAGCCGTTGACGCCAGCGTAAGGCTTCTCATGGAGCAGGCAGACCAGACCGTGACGGGTAGCTACCCGCTTCATGGTCTCCATGGCCAGCTGGTTCTGGTCCACGGCCAGGTTACACATAGTATAGATGGGGGCCATCTCATGCTGAGAGGGGGCCACCTCATTGTGCTGTGTGGTGGCGGGGATACCAAGTTTCCAAAGTTCCTGGTTCAGGTCGGCCATGAAATTGCCTACCCGGTAACGAATGACACCGAAGTACTGATCTTCCAGCTCCTGTCCCTTGGGCGCGGGAGCGCCGAACAGGGTGCGGCCGGTGTAGATCAGGTCGCGGCGCTTCAGGTACTTCTCGCGGTCAACCAGGAAGTACTCCTGCTCAGGCCCGACAAAGGGAAGAACCTTGGTGGCCTGGGTGTTGCCGAACAGACGCAGAATCCGGATGGCCTGGGTGCTGATGGCTTCCATGGAGCGCAACAGGGGGGTTTTCTTGTCCAGCGCCTCACCGTTGTAAGAGACAAAGATGGTGGGGATGCACAGAATGGTACCGCAGGACATCTCTTTTACAAAAGCGGGAGAGGTCATGTCCCAGGCGGTGTATCCGCGGGCGTAATGGGTGGCGCGCAGACCGCCGGAAGGGAAGGAGGAAGCGTCGGGCTCACCCATGATCAGCTGCTTTCCGGTGAGCTGCAGCAGAGTCTTGCTGTCATTGGGAGCGGTGAGGAAGGAGTCGTGCTTTTCGGCGGTGACACCGGTCAAAGGCTGGAACCAATGGGTGTAGTGGGTAGCGCCCTTCTCCACGGCCCAATCCTTCATGGCGTTGGCAACGATATCGGCGGTAGCCATGGAGATGTTGCCGCCATGTTCCATGACATCTACCACTTCAGCATATACCTTTTTGGGCAGACGCTCCCGCATCACGGACATACTAAATACATTGGAGCCAAAAATCTCAGAAATGTTGATGCTCATACTCTTCAACCCTTTCAACTTGATTGGCGAAGACGGGCACGGAAATAAAAAAGGAGACAACGATGCCATGCAGACATCATTGTCTCATCGTTCCGTACGCCACTGCGCTCTGCCCCGTACAGGAGGCAAACGAATCTTCTGAATCCTACAATACCCTATCCGGCCTTTTTTTGCAAGCCCTAAATCTCACTAAACTTCATGGTGGCTTTCCGGGGAAGATGTGGGGATTCTCACCAAGGAAAAGGGGAGGAAGGGAGCTGAAAACGGAAAAATGCAGGAAGATCGTCTAAAGATGCAGAAAACAAGGACTTTTTCCCGCTGAAATTTGCCGCTTCTCACGGATTTTGCCAGAGCGGCCCTGATAGGATTCAAAATTTCTTGACACGCCGCAAGAATCCGTGTAATACTCTTGATATGTGATTTCCCCACCTGCGAAGATTGACCAGGAAGATTGACCAGGGCAGGGCGATACAGATGAACCTAAAGATTCATTAAGATTCATTTTTTGAGATAAGGAAGGAGAGATTGGCCGTGAGCTACACCAAGGAAGATATTATCCGAATCGTAGAAGAGGAAGAAATTGAATTTATCCGCATGCAGTTTGTGGATATCTTCGGACAGCTGAAAAATGTGGCCATCACTGCCTCTCAGATTGAGAAGGCAGTGACCAACCAGATCATGTTTGACGGCTCCTCCATTGAAGGATTTACTCGGATCAACGAGTCCGACCAGTGTCTGTATCCCGACCTGAACAGTTTTGCCATTTTCCCATGGCGTCCTGTCCAGGGAAAGGTGGCCCGGCTGATTTGTGACGTGTACAATCCGGATGGAACTCCCTTTGTGGGAGATCCGCGCGGGGTGCTCCGGCGGGTGATTAAGCGGGCGCAGGACATGGGCTTTGATACGTTTAACATCGGGCCGGAATTGGAATTTTTCCTGTTTGAGACCGACGACGAGGGACATGCCACCACAAAAACCCGGGACGAGGCGGGCTATTTTGACTTGGGACCGCTGGACCATGGAGAATCCACCCGCCGAGAGGTTTGCATGAACCTGGAGGAAATGGGCTTTGAGATTGAGGCCAGCCACCACGAGTGTGCCGTGGGTCAGCATGAAATCGATTTCCGCTATGTGGAGGCCATGGAGGGCGCAGACAAGATCATGACCTTAAAGATGGCGGTGAAAACGCTGGCCCAGAAGAACGGTCTTCACGCCACGTTTATGCCAAAGCCCGTTTACGGCGTGGCCGGCTCCGGGATGCACCTGAATATGTCCCTGTTTAAAAACGGGAAGAACGTGTTCTACGATGAAAATGGGGAACGGAAGCTGTCTCAGACGGCCTATTCCTTCCTCGCCGGGCTGCTGGAGCATGCCACAGGCTTAACAGCCCTGACCAATCCCCTGGTCAACTCCTATAAGCGGCTGAACGCCGGCTACGAGGCTCCGAGGTACAAGGCCTGGTCGGCCTCCAACCGGTCGACTCTGATTCGGATCCCCGCGGTGCGTGGCCAGACCACCCGTGTGGAACTGCGCAGTCCGGATCCCTCCTGCAACCCCTATCTGGCGGTGGCCGCCTGCCTGGCTGCCGGGCTGGACGGGATCGCCCGCGGGCTGACTCCGCCTCCGGAAATTACCGACAATGTCTATGCCATGGACGACAGCGACCGGGCTGCCCATAACATCGACGCCCTGCCCGAGACCCTCAAGGATGCCCTGGAGGAGATGGAGCGGGACCAGTTGGTGATGGACGTGCTGGGAGAACATGTGGCCCAGCACTATATCAAGGGAAAGATGAAGGAGTGGAATGAGTATCAAAGCCGGGTGTCCGATTGGGAAGTGGAAAAATATCTGGTCACCTATTAACTTCAAAATCCCGGACGTGGAATGCAAATGCAGCCGGAAGGAGTGACAAGCCGTGGAAACCGTAATTGTTGCCTTTGAGAATACGACGATGTGTCAGCGATTTGGAGATTTACTGGAGAGTACCGGCACCGCCAAATGTCTGACCTGCCATTCCGGAGATCAAGTACGGCGACTTCTCAACAAGCAACAGGTCTACTGTGTTGTGTGCGGCCCGCATTTGACGGACGGCCCGGCAGAATGGCTGTATGAAGACCTGCCTCCAGCCTGCTCCCTTCTGTTGGTGGGGCCTCAGCATATGCTGGATGCCTGCAGCAGCCGGGAAGCATTTAAACTGTCTACCCCAATCCGGAAGGAGGAGGCCATCTCTACCGTTCGACTTCTGCTTCAGTTTGGGCATCGAATGGAGAAATTTGTTCGACCAAAACGGAGCGGCGCCGAGCAGGAGCTGGTGGATAAAGCGAAGAAGCTGCTGATGGAGCAAAAGGACATGACGGAGGACGAGGCGCACAGAATGCTCCAGAAGCGGAGCATGGACGCGGGCTCCCGACTGACCCAGACGGCCCGACAGGTAATTGCGGAACTGGAGCAAGTCCCTTCGGAATGAAGGGCGGCTGAGGCGCATATCTTAAAATCAGGCATCTGTCAGAAGCGGTGGCACGTCGCCGCAAGCGATATATAGCTTGCGGCGACTTTTTATGGACAGATCAAATGGTCGTCCAACATGGATGCTGCGGCCCCACGGCGGCGCTCGGCGCCGCAGCCGCGCGGTTGGGCGCTTCTTTGGATCGAATTCCAGGGAACACAGCAGTCAGATGTGCCTCCGTTTCCACTGCCTGGAAAGGGGCGAGAATATGCGCTTTACCAAGATGGAAGGGCTGGGGAACGACTACATTTATGTCAACTGTATGGAAGAGGAGCCGTCCGAATTGCCCGAATTGGCGGTCCGGCTGTCTGACCGGCACTTCGGAGTGGGAGCGGACGGTTTGATTTGCATCAAACCGGGACGGACCGGAGACTTTACCATGGAGATGTACAACGCCGACGGCTCACGAGGGGCCATGTGCGGCAACGGAATCCGCTGCTTGGCCAAATATGTGTACGACAAGGGGCTGACCCGGAAAACCTGCCTGACGATTGACACGGATGCGGGGCCAAGAGGACTGGAGTTGTCGGTGCTGAGGGGAAAGGTTGACCAGGTGACGGTGGATATGGGGAAGGTGATCGTATCGCCTGAGATGCTTCTGGGGGTGGCAGGGGAGAATGTCTCCGTTCTTCAGGTCTCGGTAGGAAATCCCCATGCAGTCATCTTCTGCCCGGACCCGGAGGCGGTGGATCTGGAGCGGATGGGGCCTATCCTGGAGCACCACCCGGGGCTTCGTGAGCGCTCAAACGTTGAGTTCGTGTCCATAGAAGCGGAAGATGTTCTGGCGGTCCGGGTTTGGGAGCGGGGAAGCGGGATCACTCTGGCCTGCGGCACCGGAGCCTGCGCCTGCTTTGCCGCCGCCATGAAAAAAGGCTTGTGCGGTCCGAAGGTATCCGTCCGGCTGCCGGGCGGTCTACTGACGCTGGAGCGGCAAAAGGAGTATATTTTCCTGACTGGCCCGGCCCGCACCGTCTTTGAGGGAGAGACGGTGCAGTAAGTTTGCATTGACAACAATGGAGCAATTGGTGATAATATGAGACAGACTAACTTGCGCTTCGCAACACAAAGGAGCTGTGAATTGTGGTAAAAATCAATCGAAACTATCAAAAGCTGCCTGGCAGCTATCTGTTTTCTGAGGTGGCCCGGCGAATCTCTGCCTACTCTGCCGCCCATCCTCAGGCCAAGATCATTAAGCTGTCCATCGGTGACGTGACCCGGCCTTTGACTCCCGCTGTCATCGAGGCCATGCACAAAGCGGTGGAGGAGCAGGGGACGTTCGAGGGCTTCCATGGCTACGGCCCCGAACAGGGCTATCCGTTCCTGCGGGAAGCCATTGCCCAGTGGGACTATAAGGCCCGTGGCGTGGACATCAAGCCCGAGGAGATTTTTGTCTCTGACGGCGCCAAAAGCGACTGCGGCAACATTGGAGACATTTTCGGAGAGGGTAACGTGGTGGCGATATGCGACCCGGTGTACCCCGTCTATGTGGACACCAACGCCATGTCCGGCCGGGCCGGTGACTATCAGGAGGAACTGGGCCGCTGGAGCAAGCTGGTCTACATGCCCTGTGTGGAGGAGAACGGGTTTTCTCCCAAGCCCCCCCAAGAGAAGGTGGATATTATCTACCTCTGTTTCCCCAACAACCCGACCGGGGCAATGGCTACCCGAGAGCAGCTGAAGGCCTGGGTGGACTACGCCAATGCCAACGGATCCGTGATTCTCTATGACTCCGCTTACGAAGCATTTATTACCGAGGAAGGTGTTCCTCATACCATTTTTGAAATTGAGGGAGCGCGTACCTGTGCCATCGAGTTCCGATCCTTCTCCAAGACCGCTGGCTTCACCGGAAACCGCTGCGCTTACACGGTGGTGCCCATGGAGCTGGAGCGGGAGGGCGTCAAACTCAACGGCATGTGGAACCGCCGCCAGTGCACCAAGTTCAACGGCGTTCCCTATGTGGTCCAGCGGGGGGCGGCGGCCATCTATACTCCGGAAGGACACGCGCAGATCATGGAGTCCATCGCCTATTACCAGAACAACTCCAAGGTGATCCGGGATGGGCTGACCGCCGCCGGTCTGGAGTGCTTCGGAGGGGTGAACGCCCCCTATATCTGGCTAAAAACGCCGGGTGGAATGGGGTCCTGGGACTTCTTTGATCTGGTGCTGGACCGGGCCAATGTGGCCACCACACCTGGTGCGGGCTTTGGCCCAAGCGGGGAAGGATATGTCCGACTGACTGCCTTCGGTGATGCGGAAGCCACAAAGGAAGCGGTGGAGCGGATCAAGGCGATTTTGTAACAGCGAGATGATGTGCCAATGATGGCGCCGCGGAGCAGCATGCTCCGCGGCGCCATTTTATCCAGTTCGGGCAGAGACAAGGAACGGATGTGACAGATCAGCACAGTAATTAAGCAGATTATATGAAATTTGAATGCGACAGACTTGCAAATTGCAAAATAAAGACAATTGAAAATCAAGGGTTTGCGGGGTTATAATTTTAACAATCCACCAAAAATGAAAAAAGTGGCGTAAATCCTGCAAAAGTAGGGAGGATGCAAGTGTAGCATCAAAACCAATCTCAATGAAGAGAGGGAGCAATATGAAGGAACAAAGCAAGAAAGAGGGCTATCACCAGCGGGGCTTGTACTATCCTGAGTTTGAACATGATGCCTGCGGAATCGGCGTGGTGGTGGACATCAAAGGCCGCCAGAGCTACCAGACGGTGGACGACGCGCTGAAGATTGTGGAGAAGCTGGAGCACCGGGCCGGGAAAGATGCCGAAGGGAAAACCGGTGACGGAGTGGGAATCCTGCTTCAGATCTCCCACAATTTCTTCTCTCAGGTGACCGCTCAGAGTGGGATTAAACTGGGCGGGCCACGGGATTACGGTGTGGGTATGTTTTTCTTCCCACAGGATACCCTCAAACGCAACCAGGCCAAGAAAATGTTTGAGGTAATCGTAGCCAAGGAGGGAATGGAGTTTTTGGGCTGGCGCAAGGTGCCTGTGTGCCCCGAAGTGCTGGGTCAGAAAGCTCTGGACAAAATGCCAAACATACAGCAGGCCTTTATCCGCCGCCCGGAAAAGGTGGGACGCGGACTGGCATTTGACCGAAAGCTGTATGTCACCAGAAGAGTGTTCGAGCAGTCCAACGACAACACCTATGTTCCTTCTCTGTCCAGTCGAACCATCGTCTACAAGGGGATGTTTTTGGTCGCTGAGCTGCGGCAGTTCTATCTGGATCTGCAGAATCCGGAGTACCACAGTGCCATCGCCTGTGTCCACTCCCGATTTTCTACCAATACCAACCCATCCTGGGAACGTGCCCATCCAAACCGCTTTATCCTTCATAACGGCGAGATCAATACCATTCGGGGCAATGTCGACCGGATGCTGGCTCGGGAAGAGACGCTCCACAGTGAACTGATGCCGGATGACGACATGGATAAGGTCTTCCCGGTCATCAACGGTGCGGGCTCCGATTCGGCCATGCTGGACAACACGCTGGAATTTATGGTGATGAGCGGCATGGATCTGCCTCTGGCCGTCATGGTCACTATTCCGGAGCCCTGGATGAAGGATGACAACATCTCCCGTATCAAGCGGGATTTGTACCAATATTATGCCATTATGATGGAGCCCTGGGACGGCCCGGCCTCCATCCTGTTTTCCGACGGGGACACCGTGGGGGCGGTGCTGGACCGCAACGGTCTGCGCCCCAGCCGGTACTACATCACCGACGACGACAAGCTGATTCTGTCCTCAGAAGTGGGCGCGCTGGATGTGGACGCCTCTCACGTGATCAAGAAGTCCCGCCTTCAGCCGGGTAAGATGCTGCTGGTGGACACGGTCCAGGGCCGTATCATTGACGACAAGGAGCTGAAGGATACCTATGCCGCGCGCCAGCCCTACGGCGAGTGGCTGGACCGGGGACTGATCCGCCTGAAGGACCTGCCCATCCCCAACAAGAAGGTGCAGAGCTACACCAATGGGGAACTGACCCGGCTTCAGAAGGCCTTTGGTTACTCCTACGAGGATGTGAAGAACACCATTCTCCCCATGGCCCGCACTGCGGCCGAGCCCACCGCCGCCATGGGTATCGACGTACCTCTGGCCGTTCTGTCCGACCACGAGCAGCCGCTGTTTAACTACTTCAAACAGCTGTTTGCCCAGGTAACCAACCCGCCCATTGACGCCATCCGGGAATCGGTGGTCACCGACACCACCGTATACGTGGGCAACGACGGCAATCTGCTGGAGGAGAAGGCGGAAAATGCCCACGCACTCCAAATCCATAAGCCCATTCTTACCAGCGTGGAGCTGATGAAGATCCAGTCTATGAAGAAGCCCGGCTTCCAGGTGGAAACGGTCTCCATCCTGTACTACAAGAACACCCCGCTAAAACGGGCGCTGGACCGGCTGTTCGTCAATGTGGACCGGGCCTACCGACATGGGGCCAACATCGTGATCTTGTCCGACCGGGGCGTGGACGAAAATCACGTGGCCATCCCATCTCTGCTGGCCGTTTCCGCCGTGGAGCGCTACCTGATCCGGACCAAGAAGTCCTCGGCCATCTCCATTGTGCTGGAGTCCGCCGAGCCCAGGGACGTACAGCATTTTGCCACTCTGCTGGGCTATGGAGCCCGGGCGGTTAACCCCTACCTGGCCCACGACACCATTGGCGCTCTAATCGACCAGGGACTGCTGGACAAAGACTACCACACTGCGGTTAAGGACTATAACGGGGCCATTTTGGGCGGCATTGTGAAGATTGCATCCAAAATGGGTATTTCTACCATCCAGTCCTACCAGTCCGCCCAGATTTTCGAGGCCATTGGCATCGACAAGGGCGTGGTGGATGAGTACTTCACCGGCACCCTCAGCCGTGTGGGCGGCGTGGGGCTGAACGAGATTGAGCAGCTGGTGGACAGTCACCATTCCCACGCGTTCGATCCCCTGGGTCTGGGTGGAGACCCGTCGCTGGACAGCGCGGGCGAGCACAAGGTCCGGGCCGGCCAGGAGGACCACATGTACAACCCCGAGGTCATCCACCTGCTTCAGGAGGCGGTGTGGAACGGGGATTATAATCTCTACAAAAAGTACACCGCACTGGTGGACGATTCCTCCAAGCCCCACACGCTGCGCGGACTGATGGAGATGCAGTATGCGGAGACCCCCATCCCCTTAAGCGAAGTGGAGCCGGTGGAGTCCATTATCAAGCGATTTAAGACCGGGGCGATGTCCTTTGGTTCCATCTCCAAGGAAGCCCATGAGTGCATGGCCATCGCCATGAACACCCTGGGCGGTATGTCCAATTCCGGCGAGGGCGGCGAGGACCCCACCCGCTTCGGAACGATGACCAACTCCGCCATCAAGCAGGTGGCCTCGGGCCGATTCGGAGTGACCAGCGAGTATCTGGTGTCCGCCCAGGATATTCAGATTAAAATGGCGCAAGGGGCGAAACCGGGAGAGGGCGGCCATCTGCCCGGCAAAAAGATTACGCCTGAGGTGGCCAAGACCCGCCACTCTACCCCAGGTGTTACCCTGATCTCGCCTCCGCCCCACCACGATATTTATTCCATCGAGGATCTGGCTCAGCTGATTTTTGACCTGAAAAATTCCAACCGTCAGGCGCGGATTTCCGTCAAGCTGTGCGCCGAACCCGGCGTAGGCACCATTGCCGCCGGCGTGGCCAAGGCTGGTGCTCAGGTGGTGCTGATCTGCGGCTACGACGGCGGGACCGGCGCCGCGCCCCGCAACTCCATCCACACCGCCGGCGTCCCCTGGGAGCTGGGTGTGGCCGAGACCCATCAGACGCTGATCATGAATGGCCTGCGCTCCCGGGTGAGCGTGGAGGTGGACGGCAAGCTGATGACCGGCCGGGATGTGGCCATCGCCTGTATGTTGGGCGCCGAAGAGTTTGGCTTTGCCACCGCCGCACTGGTTACCATGGGCTGTGTGATGATGCGGGTGTGCAACCTGGGCACCTGCCCCATGGGCATTGCCACCCAGAACCCGGAGCTGCGCAAGCGCTTTATGGGAAAACCGGAATATGTGATCAACTTCATGCGCTATGTGGCCCAGGACCTGCGGGAGCACATGGCGAAGCTGGGGATCCGCACCATTGACGAGCTTGTGGGCCGTACCGATCTGGTAAAGGTCCGGGAGCAAGCCGTCAACGAGCGGGCCGCTACCGTGGATCTGTCCGCCATTCTGACCAACCCATACGAGGGAGCCGACGTGAAGCGCCACTTCGACCCTGCCGATGTGTTTGACTTTGAGCTGGAGAAGACGGTGGACATGAAGCTGCTGAAAAGGTTGAAAAATGCGCTGCCTGCCGGGGAGAAGAAAACCATTTCCATCCCGGTTACCTCCACCGACCGGACGCTTGGTACCATTTTGGGCAGCGATATTACCAGGCTTCACGGCAACTCGCTGAAGGAGGATACCTTTACCATTAAATGTACCGGCGGGGCCGGGCAATCGTTCGGTGCGTTTATTCCTAAAGGGCTGACACTGGAGCTGGAAGGCGACTGCAACGACTACATGGGCAAGGGACTGTCCGGCGGAAAGATCATTGTCTACCCGCCCAAAAATGCCAAATACCAGCCCGATGAGAATATCATCATCGGAAATGTGGCCCTGTACGGCGCCACCGCCGGCAAGGCATTTATCAACGGCGTGGCCGGCGAGCGGTTTGCCGTTCGAAATTCCGGCGCCTGGGCCGTTGTCGAGGGCGTGGGCGACCACGGCTGTGAGTATATGACCGGAGGCCGGGTCGTGGTATTGGGCTCCACCGGAAAGAACTTCGCGGCCGGTATGTCCGGCGGCATCGCCTATGTGTGGGATGAGGACCGGGATCTGTACCTGCGCCTGAACAAAGCTCTGGTCACCATGGACCCTGTCACCGAAAAGAACGACATCGCCGAGATCCGCCAGATGCTCACCGAGCACGTGGCGGCCACCGGTTCCCCCAAGGCCAAGGAGATTTTGACCCATCTGGACGAGAAGGCCTCCTGCTTCAAGAAAATTCTGCCCCGGGACTATGACAAAATGATGCGCACCATTGCCGAGTTTGAGGACCAGGGCATGAGTCATGAGCAGGCGGAGATCGAAGCCTTTTACGCCAACACCAGGGATTAAGGGGGGATGAAAAAATGGGAAAAGTAACTGGATTTTTGGATTATGAACGCAAGGTGAATCCTGCCCAGCAGCCTCTGGATCGTATTGAGCATTGGAAAGAGTTTCATCCCATGCTGACTGACGCGGTTCGGCGTCAGCAGGGCGCCCGGTGCATGGAGTGCGGGGTCCCCTTCTGTCAGTCCGGCATCCGGCTGAACGGGACTTATACCGGCTGTCCGCTGCACAACCTGGTGCCCGAGTGGAATGACCTGCTGTATTCCGGCAACCTGGCCCAGGCGCTGGAGCGGCTGCATAAGACCAACAACTTCCCGGAATTTACCGGACGGGTCTGTCCCGCTCTGTGTGAGGCGGCCTGCGTCTGCGGGCTCCACGGCGCATCGGTCACCGTCAAGGACAACGAGCTGGGCATCGTGGAGGAGAGCTTTGCCAAGGGGCTGATTGAGCCCAGTATTCCCGCCCACCGCACCGAGCAGCGGATCGCCATCGTGGGCTCCGGCCCGGCCGGTCTGGCGGCGGCGGATCAGCTGAACCAGCGGGGCCACAATGTCACGGTGTTTGAGCGGGATGACCGGATCGGCGGACTGCTGATGTACGGCATCCCCAGCATGAAGCTGGAAAAGAAGGTGGTGAACCGCCGGGTGGAGCTGCTGGCCGCCGAGGGGATCCAATTTGTCACCGGAGTGGACGTGGGCAAGGATAAGAGCGCCCAGGAGCTACTGGCCGAGTTCGACGCCGTCCTGCTGTGTACCGGCGCCCGCCAGGCCAGAGACATCGCCATTCCGGGCCGGGAAGCCAAGGGCGTGTATCTGGCCATGGACTACTTGGTATCTACCAACCGCAGCTACATGAAGTCCAAGCTGAAGGACGGCGATTACATCAACGCCGCCGGCAAAGACGTTGTTGTGGTGGGAGGCGGTGATACGGGGAACGACTGCATCGGCGTGGCCCTGCGCCATGGCTGCAAGTCGGTCCATCAGCTGATCAAATATCCCCGGCTGCCCGACCAACGCACCGAGAGCAACCGCTGGCCCGAATGGCCCAAGGTGGATCAGTATGATTACAGCCACGAGGAGTCCGTTGCCCGCTTCGGGGAAGATCCCCGGATCTTTGCCACCACCGCCAAGGAGTTGATCCCAGACGGCGAGGGCAACCTGAAGGCGGTGAAAATCGTCCGGTTGGAGGGGAAGAAGCGGGACCAGAAGACCGGCAAGCTGATCATGACTGAGGTGGCCGGAAGCGAAGAGGAACTGCCCTGTGACCTGCTGTTGGTGGCCATTGGCTTCCAGGGCCCCCAGAGCTATGTGGCCCAGTCCTTTGGGGTGGAAACCGATGGACGCACCAACCTGAAGACGGAGAACTACGCCACCAACGTGCCCGGAGTGTTTGCCGCCGGGGACGCCCGCAGGGGCCAGTCCCTGGTGGTGTGGGCCATCCAGGAGGGCCGCGCCGC
>JBFWME010000045.1:13146-20140 GCA_050251755.1 Lawsonibacter sp.
GAAAACGCGGGGCGGCCTTTCCTTAAGGCGGAAATGGGCAAAGAAAGCAATCGTTCAGGGGGGAAAGTCTGGTGGATTTTTTCCTTTACTCTAAAACCGGAATCCCGTATAATACCAGCAGAGAACAGGCACCTCTGATATAATGGCCGCATAGGCTTTTATATACCAGCGTCGCAGAAAGAAAGGAGGGTTTTGGGACCTGAGCCCAACAATAGCGCCAGCGCCTGGGGCCCGGCTGATTTGGCAGAAGCGGGAACGTGCCGCCAAAGATCCGGGTTCGGGACGACGAGGAGAGGGGAGTATCGAAACATTCGGCGGATGCCCCTCCGCACCGCTCCGGGTGCGAACACAGTCCACAAATATGCGGGAGACCGCAAAACAAAGAGACTGTGACCGGGGACGAGGCAAATGGCTGCGAGTTTGTCCTCTTGAGCAACCCAGAAAAACATTCAGGAGGAACGAATACTATGTGTGGAATCGTTGGCTATGTAGGTAAGGAGCAGGTAGCCCCTATTTTGCTGGAGGGACTGGCGCGCCTGGAGTATCGGGGCTATGACTCCGCCGGGGTGGCCGTCTATTCGGAGAAAACAGGATCTCTGTCTGTCCACAAGGCCAAGGGCCGGCTTCAGGTGCTGTCCGACCTGCTCCAAGGTGGAGCGGCACTGGACGGGACGACGGGCATCGGCCATACCCGTTGGGCCACCCACGGGGCGCCCAGTGACGTAAATTCCCACCCTCAGGTAAGCCAGGATGGCAGAATTGCGGTGGTTCACAACGGAATTATTGAAAATTACGTTGAGCTAAAGGACTTTCTTATGGATAAAGGGATTGCCTTTACCTCAGAAACCGACACTGAAGTGGTGGCCAAGCTCATTGAGTACTTTTATGAGGGGGACATTTTGGAGGCGGTCGGCCGGGTCCTTCGCCGGATTGAAGGGGCCTACGCCCTGGGCATTTTGTGTGCCGATGCGCCGGACCAGCTGATTGCCGTGCGAAAGGACAGCCCGCTCATCCTGGGCTACGGAAACGGCTGTAGCTTCCTGGCCAGCGATGTCACCGCCATCATCAAGTATACCCGCGAGGTGGGGTATATGGAGGACGGCGAGGTGGCGGTGCTTACCCGGAACGGCATCCAGTGTTACAACCACCTGATGCAGCCCATTGAGAAGGAGATCACCCACGTGGATTGGGAGATCGACGCGGCGGAAAAGGGCGGTTATGAGCATTTCATGTTCAAGGAGATCATGGAGCAGCCAGAGGCGTTGCGCAGGGCGATCTTCCCAAGGATCAAAGACGGGGAGGTCTGCTTGGAGAACTTCGGCCTGGACGAGGCGTACATCAAAGCCATCCGCAAGGTCTACATTGTGGCCTGCGGCTCCAGCTACCATGTGGGTATGGTGGGCAAGTACAACCTGGAGCGGCTGACCCGCAAACCGGTTGAGGTGGCGCTGGCCTCTGAATTCCGGTATATGGATCCCATCGTGGACGAACACACCCTGGTGATTGTGATCAGCCAGTCGGGGGAGACCCTGGACACCATGGCCGCCCTGCGAGAGGCCAAGCGACTGGGGGCCAGGGTGCTGTCCATCGTCAATGTGGTGGGCAGCTCCATCGCCCGGGAATCCGACCAGGTACTGTATACCTGGGCCGGACCCGAGATCGCCGTAGCCACCACGAAGGCCTACTCCACCCAGATGGCGGTGATCGATCTGCTGGCACTCTATTTCGCCCGCGTCCTTGGCACGGTGGAAGCGGGAGAGTATAAAAGCGTACTGGAGGAGATGCTCCTGCTGCCCGAAAAGATGGAGACCATCCTGGCTGACAAGGACAACGTGCAGTACCTGGCCTCCCAATACTTTAACCACGACTCCGTGTTCTTCATCGGCCGGAATGTGGACTACGCCCTAGGGCTGGAGGGGTCGTTAAAGCTGAAGGAGATCTCCTACATTCACTCCGAGGCCTACGCCTCCGGCGAACTGAAGCATGGCACCATCAGCCTGATTGAGGACGGAACCCTGGTCATTGCGCTGGGTACTTACAGCAGACTGTTTGAAAAGGCCATGAGCAACGTGGTGGAGGTCAAGGCCCGGGGGGCCGACGTACTGGCTTTGACCACCGTGAGCCACCGTGAGGAGATGGCAAAAACGGCCAACGCCGTGTTTACCATTCCGGACACCCACGATCTGCTGCTACCCTCCCTGGGCGTGGTGCCGCTGCAGCTGTTTGCTTATTATGTGGCGCTGATGCGGGGGTGCGACATCGACAAGCCGCGGAACCTGGCTAAGAGCGTGACGGTGGAATAACGAAAACGATTAGGGACGATGTTTGCTCCAAAGGCGAACATCGTCCCTGAGACTGTCCGAAAGAACCGCAATTCAAGGGCTTGGGAGGAAAGAACATTGGGGAAGGGAACCGTCAGGGCTCCGACGGTGTTTTGTTTTTGCAGGCAGATATTGCCCCTTTCGTGTAAATTACAGCACGTTGACCAGAGAGGCCTGTTCCATCTCGGCCAGCAGCCCCAGCTGGGCGGTCAGGTCGGCGTTCGCGGCGGCATATTGATCCATCTCCTGGAGCTCCAGATACTGGAGGACGGCATCGAAGGACCTTAAAATCTGGTCGGTATCCGAATGGCGCATGATGATGTGGAAATAGGAGTGGTGGTTTTGCCAGTCCTCATAGACCTGATCGGTGATTTCCTTTGCCTGGTCCCACTGATCCTTCTCGGTCAGCTGCTGCGCCTGTTCCAGCCGGCTGGCCATGCGGCTGGTCAGAGATTGGGCGTACCAGCCGTTGACCAGGCTGACAAGCAGAATTAGGACAAGCAGAGCGACAGCGCCCCAAAGCCGTTTCATAGTTCTTCCTCCTTACAGACTCATGTCCTTGCGGGCCAAATAAACCGCGTCAGCCTCATCCACCAGCAGCAAAAACACCGCCTCCAGGCTTTGACAGTCCCGCTGGGCCAACTGCTTGTCCAACCAGGCCCGGTCGTGGCCCAGAGCCTTCAGGTTGTGCTCCAGCAGGTGCCCGTCGCTGATGACCACCAGGGGGAGACCGGTCTCCTGAGATTCCACCTTCAGCTGCCGGGCGGTGGGAGGCTTTTGATTGGCATAGGGGAGAATCGACAGCTGGCCGTTGGTCTCCAAAATGGCGTATTTCACCACCGAGGGATCGGTGTATCCTTTGTTGCGCAGTTCCTCCAGCAACTCGTCCACCGTCAGCCGGTTGCGGTGCATTTCCCGCTGGTCGACCAGACCATCCCGGATGACGATGCTGGGTCGGCCGCACAGAAGGGCACGGAAGGCCACGCTCTTCATGGTAAGCACCGAGAGGATCATGGTCACGGACAGCAGGGTAAGAATGGGGATAATACCGGTGAGCAGGGGAATTCCGTAGTCCTGCATGGGAACCGCGGCCAGGTCGGCAATGATAAGGGAGAGCACCAGTTCCGATGGCTCCAGCTCCCCCACCTGGCGCTTGCCCATCAGCCGGATTCCGCCGATGATCAGAATGTATAAAATAACGGTGCGGGTCAGTCCGGTAAACATGGCAAATACCTCGTAATTTCTTCAAGTTGACAAAAAAACCGGAATGCAGGAAAAAAGATCGGGGATCAAAGATGGTTCTTTTGTTCCAGTTTCCCCATCTCATTTAAGATTATCCTGCGAACTGCCCAAAGAATGGATGAAAAAATATGCAGAAAAGGGGGAATCCACATCTTGAAAAATGAAAGAATTTTCGATACAATATCTTGAAATGGTTTGTGAAGATCAAAGGAATCTGAGAACTGGAACGGAAGGCGTGTGAGAATTGATGAAAGCGACTTTGATTCTGGCCAACGGAAGCGTATTTTCCGGGACCAGCATCGGCAGTACCTCCGACCGGATTTGTGAGATGGTATTTAATACCGCTATGACCGGCTATCAGGAGATCCTGACCGATCCGTCCTATGCAGGGCAGGGTATCGTGATGTCCTATCCTCTAATTGGCAATTATGGTGTGAATCACGAGGATAACGAGTCCAGACGTCCCTGGGCAGAGGCGTTTGTGGTTCGGCATCTGTCTCCCCGGGGCAGCAATTTCCGCTGTGAGGGTACACTGGATGCCTATTTGAAACAATACGACATCACCGGGATTGAGGGTGTCGATACGCGGGCGCTGACGAAAATACTCCGCAGTCAGGGGAGCATGAATGGCATGGTCACCTGTGCGGAGCATTTTAATGTCGCGGAGGTTCTGGAAAAAATTCAGGCGTTCCGGGTGGAGGGCACCGTAGAGCGGGTGTCCAGAAAGGAACCGGAGGACTGCCCCGCCTATGGCGAGGAGAACTACCAGGTGGCCATGATGGACTACGGCGTCAAACAGAATATGGTTGAGTGTCTGCGGCGGCGTGGCTGCCATGTTACCGTGTTCCCGGCCGATACCACGGCCGAGACCATTCTGGCCGGAGGCTTTGACGGAGTCATGCTGTCCAACGGCCCCGGCGACCCCGCCGACAATTTGAACATCATTGCCGAGGCAAAGAAACTTTACGACAGCAGCATTCCCATCTTTGCGGTCTGCTTGGGACACCAGATTATGGCGCTGGCCACCGGAGCCAAAACCGGCCGGCTGGACTACGGGCACCGGGGGGGCAACCACCCCGTCCGGGATCTCGAAGCGGGCCGGGTGTTTATCACCAGCCAGAATCATGGCTATATGGTGATTGCGGACAGCGTGGATCCCGCCGTGGCCGAGATCAGTCACATCAACGTGAACGATGGGACGGTAGAGGGCCTGCGCTACAAACGCCCCAACTGCTTCACCACCCAGTTCCATCCGGAGGCCAGCCCCGGTCCCCAGGATACCGAATACCTGTTTGACCGCTTCATTGCTTCCATGGGAGGTGTCAAGTAATGCCGAAAAACCCGAATATTAAAAAGGTGCTGGTGTTAGGTTCCGGCCCCATTGTCATCGGCCAGGCCGCTGAGTTTGACTACGCCGGCACCCAGGCCTGCCGTGCCCTGAAGGAAGAGGGCATCGAGGTGGTGCTGGTCAACTCAAACCCCGCCACGATCATGACGGATAAGGACATCGCCGACCACGTCTATATCGAGCCGCTGAACATTCCATCCATCACTCAGGTCATCGAGATCGAGCGGCCCGACTCGATTCTGCCCACTTTGGGCGGCCAGACCGGCCTGAATATGGCCATGGCGCTGCATGAGAACGGCACTCTGGCCAAATACGGGGTCAAGCTTTTGGGAACCAGCCCAGACTCCATCCGCAAGGCGGAGGACCGCCAGGGCTTTAAGGACTGCATGGAGGAGATCGGCCAGCCCTGTGTGGTATCCAAGGTGGTGGAGGCGGTGGAAGACGCCGTGGCCTTTACCGAGGAGATCGGCTACCCCGTCATCGTCCGTCCCGCCTACACGCTGGGCGGCTCAGGCGGCGGCATCGCCTATGACGAGCCCTCCCTGCGGGAAATTTCCGATCGCGGCATCAATTTGTCCCGTGTGGGTCAGGTCCTCATCGAGCGGTGCATTGCCGGCTGGAAGGAAATCGAGTTTGAGGTCATGCGGGACTCCGCCGGCAACGTCATTCAGGTCTGCTCCATGGAAAATATTGATCCCGTGGGCGTCCACACCGGCGACTCCATCGTGGTGGCCCCCACCCAGACCCTGGCCAACAAGGAGTATCAGATGCTCCGCTCCGCCTCCCTGGACATCATCTCCGCCCTTAAGATTGAGGGTGGCTGCAATGTACAGCTGGCTCTGAATCCGGATTCTTACGAGTATGCCGTCATCGAGGTCAACCCCCGCGTGTCCCGGTCGTCCGCTCTGGCCTCCAAGGCCACCGGCTATCCCATCGCCAAGGTGGCGGCCAAGATCGCCCTGGGCTACACCCTGGACGAGATCCCCAACGCGGTGACCGGAAAGACCACGGCCTGCTTTGAACCGACGCTGGATTACTGCGTGCTGAAAATCCCCCGTCTGCCCTTTGATAAGTTCACCACGGCCAGCCGCACTCTGGGCACACAGATGAAGGCCACCGGCGAGGTAATGGCCATTGCCAACTCCTTTGAAGGGGCGCTGATGAAGGCCATCCGCTCTTTGGAGCTGAATATCCATGCCCTCAAGCTGGACAAACTGGAGGGGCTGTACACCGACGAGATTGAGGATTTGCTGGTCAACGTCACCGACGAGCGGCTCTTTGTCGTAGCCGAGGCGCTGCGGCGCGGGTTCTCGCCCCAGAAGATCAACCACATCACCAAAATGGATATCTGGTTCCTGGACGGCTTTAAGCGCATCATCGACATGGAGGAGGAGCTGAAGCGCTGCAAGGGCACCCCAGATGCGGATATTCTCAAACGGGCGAAGGAGATGTGCTTTGCCGACAGCTATATTGGCGCCCTGTGCGGCATGAAGCAGGCCGAGGTCAAGGTGCTGCGGGAAAAGTACAACATCATCCCCTCCTTTAAAATGGTGGATACCTGCGCCGCCGAGTTCGATGCCGAAACGCCCTACTACTACTCCACCTATGACGGAGAGAACGAGGCTTTTGAAACAGACTCGGGGAAAAAGAAGGTCCTGGTCCTGGGTTCCGGCCCCATCCGAATCGGCCAGGGCATCGAGTTTGACTACTGCTCCGTCCACTCGGTCTGGGCGCTTAAGCGCATGGGCTGCGAGACCATCATCATCAACAACAACCCCGAGACCGTCTCCACCGACTTTGACGTGGCGGACAAGCTGTACTTCGAACCCCTGACGGCTGAGGACGTGCAGAACATTGTGGAGCAGGAGAAGCCCTGGGGCGCCGTGGTCCAGTTCGGTGGCCAGACGGCCATCAAGCTGGCCAAGGCTCTCACCGATATGGGGGTTCAGATCCTGGGTACCTCCTCCGACGGCGTGGATGCCGCCGAGGACCGGGAGCGCTTTGACGCGATCCTGCAAAAATGCGGAATTCCCCGTGCCAAGGGCCGCACCATCTTCACCACCGAGGAGGCTCTGAAGGTTGC
>JBFWME010000046.1:0-18562 GCA_050251755.1 Lawsonibacter sp.
ATGGGCGAAAAGCTGTGTCCAAGCCTCTCCCCAATCAATCCGTATTCCAACATGCTCATGGTTAGCAGATCACCTCGTTATAAGTTCCCAGATAGCGAAACTGCTCGCTATCTGCCTCCAGATCCCGCAGCAGGGTTTTGATCTCGGGGGAGTAGACCGAAGCTTCAATATCAAAGTAAAACATAAATTCGAATTCCCGCCCAGGCAGTGGCCGGCTTTCCAGTTTTTGCAGGTTGATGTTCAGAGCGTAGAACTTCGCCAGTATATTGTACAAAGAGCCGGGCTTGTGGGGCAGCGTCATCATCAGAGAGGTCCGGTCAGCCCCGGGATAGATTTCCAGCTTTTTGGAGATACAGATGAATCTCGTGTAGTTGTTGTCCTGGTCCTGAACATTTTCCTGCAGCAGATTCAGTCCGTAATGCTCGGCGCAGAACCGAGAGGACAGCGCCGCCACATCGCTGCGCGCGGACTCCGACACCATCCTGGAAGCAACCGCCGTATTCGCTACCACCGTGACCTTAACATCCTTCAGACCGGCCAGATAGCCGGCGCACTGGCTGATGGCCTGCTCATGGGAGTAGACCTCTTTGATGTCCTCCAGCTTGCCCCCGGGTTTGGCCAAAAGGTTGTGGCTGATTTTCAGCCTGGCGGAACGGACGATGGAAAAATTGTGGCTGAGCATTAAATCATACACCGCATTTACCGAACCGGCCGTGCTGTTCTCAATGGGCAGGACGCCATATCGGCACATTCCGCTCTCCACCGCCTTGAACACATGATCCCAGGATTGGAAGTACATGATGGTCGGAGCTTTAAACAGATGGTCACAGGCAATCTGGGAGTAAGCCCCTTCAATTCCCTGACAGGCGACGATGGGTCGCTGGGGGAACAGCTTGGGTGTGGTACTCAAAGCGCTTTGAATCTCATTATAGATGGCAGAATCAAGGCCCATCTTACCGTTCTGATAAGAGCGGCTGGCCGTCAAAATGGTGCGGTACATGGACTGCGCATAGTCCGCCAGCTCGTCGCCGACCAGTTCGCCTACCTTTCCGATCAGGGCCCGCTCTCTGGCCGCGTCCAGCACCGGTAGTCCCTTCTCCTTCTTATATTCCGCTACCTGGCTGGCCGCCTCCATACGCACTTTGAACAGATCCACCATCTGCTGGTCGATTTGATCGATGTCCTCCCGAAGTTCCTCCAACGTCTTACTCATCATTGATATCCTCCCAATGTGGTTTCTTGATTTATCTTTTTTGCCAGAACGCGTCCAAGACTGCCGGGCTGTCCAACAGAGCGTCCAGCAGAACAAGGGCGGTGGCTCCCTCTACCACGGGCACCGCTCTGGGGACAATGCATGGGTCATGTCGCCCGGTTACCACCAGCGTCTCCGGCTCCATCCGGGACAGGGACACGCTGGTCTGTTTCTTGGCAATGGAGGGCGTTGGCTTAAATGCGGCCCGGAACACCACAGGCATACCCGAGGTAATCCCGCCCAGAATGCCTCCGGCATGGTTGGTGGAGGCAGCCACCCGGCCGTCTGCCAGGGTGAACGGGTCATTGTTTTGAGACCCCCGCAGCCGAGCCGCCTGGAACCCTGCTCCAAACTCCACTCCCTTGACCGCCGGAATCCCAAAGATGGCGGTGGCCAGTCGGCTCTCCATGCCACCGAACATGGGGTCGCCCACCCCTGCGGGCAGCCCGATGGCCATACATTCCACCACACCGCCCACCGAATCTCCTTCCGCGCGGGCTGCCAGGATAGCAGTTCGCATGTTCTTCCCTGCCGCAACATCTAAAACCGGAAAATCCGCTGTCTTCAGGCCGGAAAGGAGTTTCTCCGGCTCTCCATTGGGATCAAAGGGCCGATCCTCCACATCCGCGACACTTCGGATGTGGGCGGCCACCTGAATTCCCCGGCGTTCCAAAATCTGGAGGGCAATGCCCCCGGCAATACACAGCGGGGCGGTCAATCGACCGGAGAAATGTCCTCCGCCCGCCACATCCTGAAATCCTCCGTACCGCACCTGCGCAGTATAATCTGCGTGGCCCGGTCTTGGAACATCCCGAAGCCGCTCATAATCCTGACTCCGGGTGTTGGTATTCTCAATCACCGCAGCCAACGGGGCGCCGCAGGTCACACCGTCCACCAGTCCGCATAAGATACGGGGGGTGTCCCCTTCCTTTCTGGGCGTAGCGGTGGCGTCCCGCCCCGGGGCACGCCGCTGAAGAAAGGAATCCAGCTTTTCCAGGTCGACGGCTTCCCCCGCCGGCAGCCCGTCGATACACACGCCAATGGCTTGGGAATGGGACTGGCCAAAGAGCGAGACATGGAGATTTTTACCCAGGTATGACGACATCAATCTTCCCTCCTAACGTACGGTAGTGCTCCCAAAAACCGGGGTAAGACTTATTTACGCACTCCGCACCCAGCAGACCGACCGGCTTTTTGCACCGAGTGGCCGCTGCGGCGGCCATCATGGCGATCCGGTGGTCGTTGCGGCAATCCACCGCAACTCCCCCCTCCAGCCGGTCCACACCGTGAATGGTCAAGTGGTCCGCCCCTTCCTCCACCCGGGCACCCAGAGCGTTGAGCACCTCGGTCACCGCAGCCAGCCGGTCGCTCTCCTTCAGACGCAGCCGCGCGGCATTGACCAGGCGGCAGGTCCCGCTGCGCAGGGCCGCCATGACAGCCAAAGGGGGCACCAGGTCGGGACACTGAGACACGTCCAACTCAACTTCTCCCGGCTTGGCCAGCTTCCAATAGTAATCCGCCACCCGCATGTCCCCCTGGGAGGAGTCGGAATTCAAATCGCGGATGTCGATCTGACTGCCTAAAAAATTGGCTGCGTACCAGAAGGCGGCCTGGGACCAGTCGGTCTCTACCATCTTACTCTGGGCCCCATAGGTCTGGCCCCCTTCTACCAAAAGGCACTCGCCTTCCTTTCTCACCGCAATTCCAAAGTCCCCCATCACCTCTAGCGTCATGGACACATAGTCCCGGCTTTCCAGCGGCGTGGTCAAAACGATTCGGCTCTCACCCGGCAGCAGGGGCAGGGCCAGCAGCAGTCCGGTCAAAAACTGGCTGGACACATTGCCGGGCAGGCGGTACTCCCCCGGCTCCAGCTTCCCCCGGACCGTGAGCACACCGTCTTGCAGCTCATAGTGGATCCCCTTCTCCTGGAACAGATCAAAGTAGGGCTGCAGGGGCCGCTCCATCAACCGGCCCCGGCCGGTAAACGTACCCTCTCCCGCCGCCGCCAAGGCGACCGGAATGAGAAAGCGCAGGGTCGAGCCGCTCTCTCCGCAATCCAAGTGTGGCCTGCCGCCAAGGGTGGTCTGGCCGCCGATCCCGTTCACCTGGACGGTATGCGCATCCACCCGCACCCACTCAGCCCCCATTCTCTCGACACAATTCAGTGTGGCAAGGATGTCCTGAGAGATATCCACGTTTTCAATGGTACTGCTCCCCTGAGCCAGAGCGGCGCAGACGATCAGGCGGTGGGTCATGCTCTTGCTGGATGGCGGTGTCACCGTTCCCTCCAGCTGCTCGGGATGAATTCTTATATTACTCATCATGCTTCCCCCATTGCCAGCATCTGTGCCAGCTCTTGATCGTTTGTTTGATGCAGCGCACATGTCCCCAGGCCACTTGGCTGAATGATTGTAATGGTCTCTCCCCGGCGCTTTTTGTCCGATCTGGCTGCATACAGCAGATCCTTGTGATCGATGGAGCAGGTCTTGGGAAGATGGTATTGGTCCAGCAGAGATTCCAGCACCTTCCAACACTCCGGCGGGCACTTGCCCATCCGGACGCAGGCCCGGGTCATAATCGCCATCCCCATGGCCACTCCCTCTCCGTGGTAGATGGAGTAGTTTCCGCAGCGCTCGATGGCGTGGCCGATGGTATGGCCAAAATTCAGCAGCTGCCGCACACCGTTGTCCCGCTCGTCGGCGGCCACCACATCCCGTTTGATGGAGACGCAATGGGCGATGATCCACTCCATGTCCATGCCGCCGGTTGGATCTTTCTGCAGAACATCCAGCAGCGCTTTGCTGCGGATCATGCCGTATTTGATGATCTCCGCCCACCCCTCGGCATAAACCGGAGGGGGCAGGGTGTTCAAAACGTCAGTGTCGCACAGTACCAGGTGGGGCTGCGTAAAGGTACCGACCAGGTTTTTCCCTTCGGGCAAATCCACCGCGGTCTTCCCTCCCACCGAGGAATCCACCACAGCCAGCAGCGAGGTTGGAAGCTGGATGCAGGGGATCCCGCGCAGATACAGCGCGGCGGCCAGTCCGGCCATGTCTCCGGTGACTCCGCCCCCAAGGGCAAAGACGGCATCCGTCCGGGTCAGGCCCTTTCGGGCCAAAAAGGTAAGCAGCTCCACCAGGGTCTGGGTGTTTTTCGAAGTTTCTCCCGCCGGAAAGACGAAGGAATCCACCCGGAATCCAACGTGCTCCAGGCTGTCCTGAACCGTTTGCCCATACAAAGGCCACACGTTGGAGTCGGATACAATCACCGCCCCACGGCCGGACAGCAGAGGCGCGGACAGCTCTCCAGCCCGGGCAAGCAAGCCGGAACCGATGCGTACCTCGTAGGTACGGGAGGCATTTACTGTGATACTCGTCATCTTTGATGCACCTTCTCTTCCGCGAAAACGTTGTTTAGCCGTTGTACTCCTGCGCCGTGGCACGGATGGCCCGGACAGCCCTGGCCACATCTTCAAACTGCTCGGGACGCAAGGACTGAGCGCCGTCACACAGCGCATGGGGCGGGTCGTTGTGGACCTCAATAATCAGTCCGTCGGCCCCGCAGGCGGCCGCCGCCATTGCCATGGGTTTGACATACCGGGCGACCCCGGTGGCGTGGCTTGGATCGATGACCACAGGGAGATGGGTCAACTCGTGAAGGACAGGAACAGAGGACAGGTCCAGGGTGTTCCGGGTGGCCGTTTCAAAGGTCCGAATTCCACGCTCGCACAGAATGATATTCTCATTTCCCCCCGCCATGATGTACTCAGCGCTCATCAGCAGTTCCTTCACTGTGTTGGCCAGCCCGCGCTTAATGAGAATCGGCTTCCGGGTCTTCCCCAGTTCCTTGAGCAGTTCGAAATTCTGCATGTTCCGCGCCCCGACCTGGATGACATCCACATGCTCGAACAGGGACAGATGATTGGCATTCATGATCTCGGTAACAATGGGAAGACCGGTCTCCCGCTTGGCCTCCAGCAAAAGTTCAATGCCGTCTGCCTTCAGGCCCTGGAAGTCGTACGGAGAGGTTCGGGGCTTAAACGCGCCGCCCCGGAGCATCGTGGCGCCGGAAGCCTTCACGCTCTTGGCCACCTGGATGATCTGCTCCTTGCTCTCCACCGAGCAGGGTCCCGCGATGAGCGCAAAGTTACCGTGGCCTATCTTTTCCGTTCCAACCTCAATGACAGAGTCCTGGGGGTGGAATTTCCGGTTGGCGCTTTTGAACGGTTCGGACACCCGCTTTACGCTCTTCACAATATCCAACCCGCCGATCAAGTCATCATCCAGTTTGCTGGTGTCTCCAATGACGCCAATGATCGTGGTGTAATCGCCGGTGGAAATGTGGGTACGCAGATTTTGGGATTCAATCCAGGCAATGAGATCCTGGACGCGCTCCTCCTTTGCTCCCGGCTTCACAACAATAATCATAACAAATCGTTCCTTTCCAATTCATCCACGGCACTTCGCTCAGGCCAATAGAAAAGGCCTGCGGTGAAGTGTTTTTCACCGCAGGCCTTGATACGATCCCTTTTTCCGTTACGCAAAGGTGACCGAGCCGTTATTTGCAGCAAAAAGCACTTTTACCTTATTCGCACTAAAGCAATAAAAGTAAAAGTAGCCAAAAAAGAAAGCCGCAAACAGGTTCATCATCATGGGAGTCTCCTTTACTACATCGGAACACTTTAACACATCATAGCACTGAGGTTTTTTGCTGTCAATCTTTTTTTTCGGATTTCCAAAAAATTCTAAGCCGACCACAGCAGGGCCGGCTTAGAAAGGGAATGATCCTATCAAAAAGAGAAGCCTTAAAACGCCTTGACCATGCCCCCGTCCAGCAAGATAGTCTGACCGGTGAGATAGGTATTGGCTTCGGAGCACAAAAAGGCGGCCAGGCGGCCATATTCCTCGGGCTGTCCGTAGCGTCCCAGAGGAATTTCTCCAAAGGTCTGCCGTTGGAGCTGCTCCACTGTAATTTTTTGCTTTTCGGCCCGCAGCTGATCCAGCTGGTCGATGCGCGGAGTCCCGATCCGCCCGGGGCCGATGACATTGACCAGAATATTCTCATGTCCCAGCTCCTGGCTAAGCGTCTTGGCCAGGCCCACCACTCCCATTCGGAAGGTGTTGGACAGGATCAGGTTGTCCAGCACCGCCTTTACGGAAGACGAGGTGGAGCATAGAATCCGCCCTCCCCCGTTGGCGCGCATGCTGGGCAATGCCTCACGAATCACGCGGATATAGCTGAGCAGGCACAGCTCGTAGGCCTCCTGCCAGGCCATATCGTCAAAGTCCTCAAACCGTCCCGGTCTTGGGCCTCCGCTGTTGTTCACCAGAGCATAAATTGGTCCGCACCGATCCACTGTAGCCTGGACAAGGTCTTTCACATCCTGTGGGTCGGTCATGGAGCCCACGTAATATTCAGGGCGGTTCCCCGTGGCCTGAAAAATCTCCTGCCGGGCCGCTTGCAGCTGCTCCTCCGAGCGGCTGAACAGCATAACCCTGGCCCCTTCTCTGGCCAGTTCCATGGCAATAGCCTTTCCAAGACCTCCGCTGGAGGCCAGCACCAGGGCGCTTTTCCCCTTCAGTCCAAGTTCCATATTTATACCCGCACTCGTTTTTTCATTGGCTTATCGTTTCATCCAAGCAGGAAGCTCCTCTTCCTTCAGGCCATTGTAACGGCAGTTTTTGTAGCGGCAGACCTCGCAGATGCCCTTGTTGCCCTTGACGGGGGGCTCACCCTTGATTTCTCCCTCTAAATACTCAACCAGAGCCCGGATATTTTTCTCCTCGCCCACGACAGAGAGGGTAACAGCCCCCTCGTTTCCGCCGACGCCGCCGCAGCAAACCAGAGTGGCGTCCACATCAAAGAGCATCTTGATGGCCTCGATCTCGGTCACTACCGTGGTGTTGGCCAGACAGTACATTCCAAAGTCGGCGCCCATGGAAATGTCAATGGTCGTTGCGCCCACGGCGGCGGCAGAAGCCGGAACGGAAGGAACCAGCTTCTCCAATCCAACGGGCGTAATGAACTTCAGTCCCTTTGACGTGACAGGCCCAATGATTCTCGGAATGGTACCGCCGTCAAATCCGGCGGTGACAATGCCTACATTGCCCTGGGGGTCTACGGCGTTGGCGCCCTTGATGACCACGGTCTCGGGACGGAAGTCGTTTAAGGCGTCCGCAAGGGTTTTCTCAACCGCCTCGCCCTGATAGAAGACGTTGGGGAAGTTCTTGCGGCTGTCTGGGTTGGTAACACACAGCAGCCCGTCGGTGCTCAGACCCACGGTACAGCGGGCAGGTTCAATTCCCTCCCGCCCCAGCATCTCCTGGGCAATAAACGCGTTGGTGGTGCCGCCGGCCAGCAGAACATAAGCCTTCTCCCAGGCGGTTTTAAATTCAGGCATCTGAACCACCGCCTTGGCAATCAGGCGGCGGGATTCCGCAGAAGTTAAGGTAAATACGGTTTTCATACAATTCGTCCTCCTCACAGATCAGTTCGAGCTTACTGCTCGGGATGTAGCTTTAGATCCACCACGGGGTTGACCAGGGGCTCCATGGAAAATCCGTCGGGTCCATAGATACGGCATTCGGCCACGTCTCCGTCCTGGATATGGAACGCCCGCGGGGTTCCGGTGGACAGGACATCGCCTGCAAACCATCCCTGGATGCTGCTGTGCAGGGAAATCAGCTTTGCTGGCTGATGGGTCATGTTGCGAACTACGTTCTTGGCATGAATCTCACCGTTGTGGACACTCTGGACCTCAAGTTTCAACACATCAGGCACCTCATCGGGCGTCACCAGCTCAGGGCCGAAGGAGAAAAAGGTGGGGAAATTTTTGACAATGGTCAGATAACGGGGGTTGCCCTGCACATAATCATTTCCCTTGAGGATCGACTCCTCAGTCATATCCAGAATGGTAGTATAACCAACGATGACGTTCTCCCAGTCCTTCTCGGAGACATCGCGGCAATTCTTGCCCAGAATAATGCCCAGTTCGGCCTCGGCGGTGGTTTTCTGTGCCTCTTTGAGGGTAGGAAGCTTGATCTCATCGTTGGGGCCAATCAGGGTATCGGCCTGCTTGAAAAAGCTGCCCGGGAAACCGGTGGGGGCGGCTGAGCCGATGTCTCCGGCGTGGTCCGCATAGTTCAGTCCGATGCCGAAAATCCGCCGCGGGTTGCGGTACAGGGGGCCATACACCACCTGGTCGGCCGGTACCAATCCGGGCAGGTTGTCCAGTTCCTCCTTGCCGCCGGCGTTGTACCAGACGGTCAGTCCCGGAATCTGCCCGGCCTCAATGAGGGCCATCATGTCGGTTTTCCAGGCAGTACCTTTGGCCGCATTCAGGGCGGAGATGGGGTAGACTCCCTTCGGGGTAACGATGCCGGCGAGCTCGGCGCCGTCCCATTGAATGGTTGCAAGACGCATATGATTTACCGTTCCTTTCTGTCTTGTTTATCCGTTTTTCTTCAAGGCTTCCACGGCCTCAGCCAGCCGCTTGCAGCCTTCCACAATATTTTCGTAGCTGTTCGCGAAGGAGAGCCGGAGATATCCCTCGCCGCCCGGACCGAACACATCGCCCGGCACCAAGGCAATCTTGGCTTCGTCCAATAAATAGGCGGCCAGCTCGGCAGAGGATTTGCCCAAAGACTTGCAGTTAATAAAAATGTAGAACGCGCCCTTGGGACTCAGGCAACTCAATCCGGGAATGGCATTGATGGCGGCCACGGCGTAGTCCCGGCGGCGCTTGTACTCCTTCACCATGTCGTTGACCTCTTCCTTCTCGTCCCGAAGGGCTACGATGGAGGCTGTCTGGACAAAAGAGGGGGCGCAGGTGGTGTTGTGCTGGTGGATCTTGTTCAGCACGGCGATATACTCCTCCGGGGCAGCTACATAGCCCAGCCGCCAGCCCGTCATGGAGTAAGCTTTGGACAGGCCGTTCATGGTAAAGGTACGCTCCTTCATTCCGGGGAACGAGGCAATGCTAATGTGCTGTGCGCCATCGTAGATCAGGCGCTCGTACACCTCGTCGGAAATCACCAGCAGATCCTTCTCCACCGCCAGCTCGGCCAGTCCCTGAAGAGTCTCTTGGGACAGCACGCCGCCCGTGGGATTGTTTGGGGTAATGATGACCACGGCCCGGGTCTTGTCCGTCACCTTGGATCGGACCTCGTCCAGATTCATCTGGTAGCCGTTGGCCTCGCTGAGCTCATAGGGGACCGGAACGGCGCCCAGCAGACGTGGTACGTTGTGATAATTCAGCCAGGCCGGGTCCGGGACCAGAATCTCGTCGCCTTCGTCCAGGATGGAGCACAGCACGTCGAACACCGCCTCGGACAGCCCCACCGTGACCAGCACCTCGGTCGCCTTGTAGTCCACATGGTTCTGGCGACGGAGCTTATTTGCAATCTCCTGCCTCAGCTCCATCGTACCGAAGTTGGAGGTATAGAATACCTCTCCCCGATTTATGCTGTCTTCGGCGGCCTTTTTAATATACGCTGGGGTATCAAAGTCAGGGCGTCCAATCTCAAAGTGGATTACCTTTTCCCCTGCCCGTTCCATCGCCAGAGCTTTTTCATTCACCTTCCGAATGCCGGAAGTGGCCAGCTGATCCATTCTGGCCGCAGTTTTGATCGCCATCTATGATCCTCCTTGTTTCCGATTGATCCGCCAACGGAGCGCCCCCTTTTGGCCGCTTCCCTTGACACCTTTTCCGGAATTGATTATTATTTTATCAGAAAATTTGAAAAAGTAAAATACGCGGTTGGATAACATGGTATAAGAAATTGCGTATAGAGAGCGAAATTAGGAGGGCTACGCCATGCTGGACTATAAGGAATACCTTTACGCAATTTATCAAGAGCGCAGCTTTTCCAAAGCCGCCAAAAAGCTCTACGTCTCTCAGCCCTGGCTCAGCGCCACTGTGAAAAAGGTGGAGCAGGAGTTGAAACTGCCCCTGTTTGACCGAGGCACCACTCCGATTTCGCTCACCGAGGCAGGTCGGTACTACATCCAGCAGGTGGAACGGATCATGACCATCGAAGATGAGATGCGACGGACGTTTGCCGATATGAGCGCCGCCGAAGGGACCTCCCTCCACATCGGCAGCTCCATGTTTTTCTGCACCTACGTGCTGCCCAGCCTGCTGAGCGAATTTCGGACCCAGTATCCCCAGATTACCCTTACCTTTACCGAAGGTTCCTCCAGTGCACTGGCGGAACAGGTCGCCGCAGGTAAGCTGGACTTTCTTCTTGAGGTGGAAGCCCCCGATAGCAAGTTGCTGGACTCCATGGTATGGGCCACCGAGGAGCTCGCCCTGGCGGTGCCCGCCGCATACCCCGTCAATCGGGAGTTGTGCCGGTATGCATATACCTTCGAGGAATTTCTAAATCGGAATCAGCCCGGCCTTCGCAAACCACCAGTTCCCCTGACTGCATTCCGGAAAGCCCCCCTTATGATGCTCAACCGGAACAACGACAGCTATGCCCGCAGCCTGACGCTGTGCGAAAATGCGGGATTCTCTCCCAACATCTCCCTGTATCTCAGTCAAATGATGACAGCCTACTATTTGGTGTGCGAGGGCCGCGGAGTGGCTTTTCTGCGCTCTACCATCCCGGAGTATGTAGCCCCCACTGACTCGGTGGTGTTTTACACGCTGGATGACCCTCAGGCTATGCGAAACATCTACCTGTCCTACCGAAAAAGGCAGTCCAACCCCGTCCAGCGTAAGCTCATTGACTTTATGCACCATAAGGTGCCCGATCAAAAAGAGCACACTTCCCAGTAACAGGCAGGAGACCGGCTATGCCGGCCTCCTGCCGTTCTCTTTTTCTTCTTTTCGCTTCCGGAACGGCCACCGCGGGCCAAGATTGCCTGGGAACCCGGTCAGGGACTGTATTCTTCCAGAAATTCGTTCAAATTCCCCTGCGTCACCGGCTGGTATGGCAGCCAGATATAATGGCCGTCCTCCAATTCCATGGTGTCGGCCGGGTCTCCTCCTTCCGTCAAAGCGAGCATCAGATCCAGCATGGCCCGTGCGATGCCCTGGGCGTCGTTGAGGACTGTCCCATACAATTCTCCCGACTTTACCGCCTCCAGGGCCGGAGCGGTGGCATCTACCCCCACGACCATGGGCAGCTCCGCCCCCGCTTCGTGGAATGCGTCAATCGCCCCCAGGGCCATGTCGTCGTTGTTGGCAAAGACCACTTCAATCTCAGGCCCAAACTCCTCCAGCCACCGCTGCATCTTAGCCATGGCCTGACCTCGATTCCAGTTGGCGGTGTCGCTGACCAGCTTCTCCACCTCCACCCCGGCATCGGTCAGCGCCTTAATGGAGTACTCGGTACGGAGCAGCGCATCCTGGTGGCCGGGTTCTCCCTCCAGCATGACATATTGAAGCACCCCATCCCCATTGCGGTCCAGTTCATCCTGTCTGCTCTGCCAGGCGTTTAGAACAAGCTGCCCCTGAAGGGTCCCCCCCTCTTCCGCCCGAGCACCCACATAATAAATTCGATCCCAGCGCTGGATATCCTCCGCCACCGGCTGACGGTTGAAAAAGACCAGGGGCACACCCGCCTCCTCCGCCTTGTCAATGATCACGGCTGCCGCCGTCCGGTCCACTATGTTCACGCATAACACGTCACAGCCCCGGGTGAGAAAGCGGTCCACCTGGTCCAGCTGGGTGGTCTGATTGCTGCGGCCGTCGGCGGTAGACAGGTTGATTTTGAACGGTTTCTCTCCCTCCTCCTCCTGGGCCATCCGCTCCAGATCCTGAACAATGGTGGAGATAAATGTGTCATCCTGCGTGTACATCGCGACTCCGATCCGCAGCGTCTTACCCTCCGTCTCTCCCCCGGAGCGGCAGCCTGTCAGCATGGGAAGCAGCAAAGCGGCCGTCAAAACCAGGGAAATCAGCCGGTCAGGATGTGACCGGGAAGAGCAGCTTTTGATTGTCCGGATCATACATATCCTCTCCTCGCACCAGAAAGAATGGAAGCGCCTCCGCCTTGTAGGACACCCCCTGCGCTGCCCGAATGGCCCCTTCCACCGCCAGATAACCGGCGGCATAGTCGCTCCAGGTCACCACAGCGGACACGGTACCCCGCTCCAGTCCGGCGGCGATGTCGGCTGTCATGCCCACGCCGTACAGCGGCTGGGTCAGTCCGCCGCTCTCTTTTGCGGCGGCTGCCTGTTCGGTGGCCGCCGGCTCAAAGGCCATCACCTGTGCCGCCTCTGTCTCCTGTGTCAGTCCGGTCAAAACCCCGCCGAGCGCCGCAGCCCTTGAAATCCGGCGCTGGACCGGAACCCCGGCCGCCTCCAGCGCCTGCCGGGCCGCCTCCATGCGCGCGGACACCCCCGTGCTGTTCCCGCCGGTGTCCAGCAGAAGGACTACGCCGCCTGTCCAGTCCTCCAGAACGGACTTGGCCAGTTCCCGGCCCAGGGCCTCGTTGTCGGGGATTACCGTCAGAGCCGCCCCATCCAGCGGGGACTCCATGGCTACCACAGGATGCTGCCCGACCGTCTCTTTCAATCTGCCCGACAAGTGCTCGGGGTCGGCTGAGACAACGACCAGCGCGTCCGCTCCACCCTCGATTTCCCGGCTGAGCAGTTCCTCCTGCTCCGCAGCGTCGTTGGTGGTGGCCAGGGTCAAAAAGCGCAGTTCCGCGCCCAATTCCCCCGCCGCCTGCTCCATACCCAACCGGGCATTGGACCACGGAGTGCTGTCCGACTCCCGAATTACCACCGAAATCTCCGGCGGCGCGGCTGTCTTCCGTCCATTCGACATCTGAGGAAGTACCATGGTCAAAATCACGGCAAACCCGAGCGCAACCAAAATGATCAGCTGGATCAACGCGTTTCGTTTCTTGTTCACGGCGCATCCTCCCTCTGGTAGGGGGCCGCCCCGGTCTCATCCAAAGCGGGCAGCCGGATCCGAACGGTGGTCCCTTCGTCGGGATCGCTGTAAATGGTCAGGCCATACCGTGGTCCAAAGGTAAGCCGAATCCGGCGGTGGACGTTGCGTACGCCGATGCCGGAGCCGGTCGTCCGCACGTCGGGCCGTTCGTCATCCAGCAGGGAAGTAGCCACCTCGGGCCGCATCCCAATCCCATTGTCCGCCACATCAATCACCAAATCCTCCCCCTCCCGCCGTGCCGTGACCGTAATCAACCCATCGTCCTCCGCGGAGGCCATTCCGTGGTAAATGGCGTTTTCCAGAATGGGCTGAATGATCAGCTTCAGGGTATACAGGCACTCAACAGCCGGTTCAGCCGAGATCCGGGTGGTAAACTTATTTTTATAGCGAATCTCCTGGATGGTCATATAATGGTGGGCATGCTCCAGCTCGTCCGCAAGGGGAATCACACGTTTCCCCCGACTGAGCGAAATACGAAACAGACGGGCCAGGGAGGTCACCATCTGGATTGCCTCCTCATACCGCCCCGCTTCGGTCATCCAAATCACAGAGTCCAAGGTGTTATAGAGAAAATGGGGGTTGATCTGGGACTGGAGGACCTCCAGCTCACTGCGGCGCTTCTGCCCCTCCTGTTCGATGATGTCGTCCATCAGATGGCGCATGGTAGACACCATGGAACGGATCGAGTGGCCCAGCCGCTGAACCTCGTAGCACCCTCCCTCCTCGATCTCCACGTCTTCCTTGCCCGCCTCCAGTTCCTTGATGGAATGCTCCAGGCGGCGGATGGGGTCTGAGATATGGGCGGAGATGTGGAAATTCAAGAAGGCCATAAGGAAAACGGAAAACAGCAGCAGAGACAATCCAAACAGGAACATCTGCTGGGAGTCGGCCAGACTTTCCCCAGGCACCACGCCAACCAGCTTCCATCCGGTGTAACCCACGGTCTTCACCGTGACCTGACGCCGCTGACCCTGAAACTCTTCCCGGTGGGTGCCGTCCCGGTAGTCGGCGGCCGTCTGGTTGTTCTCCTCCAGCAGTCCGGCATAAATCAGCTGCTGACGTGGATGATAAATCAGCTCGCCGCTGCCGTCAATCAGGTATAAATAGCCCCCGTTGGACAGTTCTGCGTCCCGGCACACCTGCTCGATACCGGAAAAGCTCATATCCACCAGCAGCACGCCGCTCTCGGTGGCGCCGCCCCGGGTCAGCTGGACATGGCGGCTGAGGGAAACCACCCACCGGTAGCGGTAGTCGGGGTCATCAAAGAGGCGCTGGACATGGGGCGTGGAAAAGTGAAGGTTCTCCATCCGACTCATGGCTGCCTGAAACCAACTGCTCTCCGCCGGAAGGGCAGACTCCTTCAGGGTAGATAGGGGGACCGCAGATACCAGTTCCCCCTGTTCGCCGAATACGGCGACAGACACCAGGGCATCCCGGTTCTCCTCATACAGCAAATTCATCCCGGCCATCAGGGATCCCTCGGCCAAGTCGGTATTTTTAATCACCCGGTAGTACATGGTGTCTGAAATCCGCATCATACGGCGCAGATAGCTGTCCAGGTTCATGTTCACCTGGGCCAACACTCGCTGGCTGCTGTCCTCCACCAGCATCTCGGCCGTGGTGGAAAAACGCAGATAGAGGCTCAGCCCCATAAATACCATCCCCACCACCGCCACGGCGGTGAAGGACAATGAGATCACCATCTGAATGCTCATTTTCCGGTAACGGGTCGCCATTCTGCCAAGAAAACGCTTAAAAAAGGCTCTCACATGCTTCACCTCCGTCTCGGATGGATTGAAGTTTTTTTAATGCTCAAAAACGGCCGTTTTCGCTTTCCCTAAGTCCTCTGGCCCGCCCGGAATTTCGAGGGCGTGACCCCAAAATGGCGTTTGAACACATAGCTGAAATAGTTGGGGTCTGGATAGCCGGTCTGCTCGGCGATGAGATAGGTTTTTTCATCGGTATTCTGAAGCAGGCGGGCCGCCCGGTCCATCCGTACTTCGGTGACATAGGCGGTAAAGCCCATCCCCGTCTCCCGCTTAAACAGGGTGGAAAAATAAGTGGACGACAGGTGGAGATGGGAGCAGAGCGTCTCCACACTCAGCTCGCTGTCGGCGTAATGGTTCGCAATAAAATCCTTGGCTTTTTCCACCGTTTTCCAGGCCGAATCGGTGCGCTGGCGGCCCAACGCCTCCCGCAGCTTCAGACACCGGCTGCCCAGCCAGCGGCCCAATTCTTCCAAAGACCGAAAGTCGGTGATGGATACCACTCCGGTGAACCCGGGGCCGAACACATCCTCCACCTCCGCTCCGCCGGATCGGGCAAGCTTGATCAGGCTGGTCACGATTTCCAGAAAAAACAAATGGCACTGGGGCAGGGATAGTTTGGTCTCCCGAACCCGGTCGATCAGGCCCCGGACGACCTCCGCCACCTGCTCCTCACTGCCCAGCTTGACCGCCGCCGCCAGCGCGCGCTGATCCTCCTCTTCAAACGACAGGCGGGCGGAGCGGACCGGCTCCAGGTCGCCAATATAGATGACCTGATCCCCGCCGATCAGCACCCGGTAATCCAGCGCGGAATGTGCCCCTTCCACCGAGGTATGGAGCTCCCCCGGACCGCGGCAGGGCAGGCCGATTCCAACCGTGAGAGACATCCCCAAATAACTGTGGGATAACGCACACAGGCGCTCCAGTTCCTCCAGCAGCGGATAGATCTGCTCCGGACCGGCCAATCGGGCCAGCAATGCCACCGAGTCGTTGTACAAGATCACCCGAATCGTGCATCCTTCCAGAGAAAAATGCTCCTGGACAAAGGCCCGCACAGACAACTGCAGAAGCTCGTCCCGCTCCGCTTTTCCCGCCTCATTGAGACAGTCCACCTCGACCAGAGCCACCGTCCAGATCCCCTGTGCCATCTCGATTTCATACCGGGCCGCCCGGTCCTGAATCTGTTCGGGCCGCACCCGGCCATCCAGCAGACGCGTGTAAAACAGCTCTCTCAAAACCGGGAGACTCTCTTCATACCGTTGCCGGAGGGACTCCATATCCCGGCGCTCCATCCGCTGCTTGTCCATCTGCCCGCGCAGCTTGTTCAGCACTTCGATCAGCTCCGGGGCATTGATCGGCTTCAGAATATACTCGGATACATTCATGCCGATGGCCTGTCTGGCATACTCAAATTCGTCAAAGCCCGAAAAAACCACCAGTTTGGCCGCCGGAAGAGACTGCTTCAAACGGCGGCACAGCTCCAGCCCGTCCATAAAGGGCATCTTAATGTCGGTAAGCACCAGATCCGGCTGAAGCTGCTCTGCCAATTCCAATGCCTCCGCCCCATTCTCCGCCTCACCCACCAGGGAAAACCCCAGACCGGCCCAGTCAATCTTTCGACTGATGCCTACCCGAATTTCTTCTTCGTCGTCGGCCAGCAGCACGCGGTACGGTTCCATCGCAGTCCCCCCTTTTTATGGTCATTTGTATGGTCTATAGTATAACACGATCGGCCTCAGTTGAAAAGAAAGAAGGCGCCCGTCCGCCGTACAGCGGACGGACGCCCAGCTTAGGTTTTGCGTGGTCTTATTTCTTGACCAGATATTTGCGCATATCCAACGCGCAGGCAAACAGAATGATGGCGCCCTTGACCAGATAAAAATAGTCTTGGTTGATGTTCATCATGTTCAAGCCGATGAAGATCAGACGCAGCATCAGCACGCCGATGACGATCCCGCGGATTTTGCCGATGCCGCCGACGAAGGACACTCCGCCGATGACGCAGGCGGCGATGCCGTCCAGTTCGTAGTTGAATCCGGTGTTCGCCGTGTTAGAAGCCACGCGCGCCCCTTCGATCAAACCGGTAAAGGAGTACATGGCACCAGCCAAGGCAAAGACCATGATGGTAGTCATCAAGACATTGACGCCGGAAACCCGGGCAGCTTCCTCGTTGGAACCGAGGGCAAACATGTTTTTGCCAAAGGTGGTCTTGTTCCAGATGAACCACATAATTCCAGTCAAAACCAACGCAATCCACACGTAATTCGGAATGGGGGTTCCGGCGATCTTAGCAAAAGGAAGCGAACCTGTAATAAACTCCTTGTAGGAGTCGGCAAGTCCGGAGATGGCCATGCCGTTGTTGTTGCCCATCTTCACATACAGCAGCAGCATGGTGTAGATAATCAGCTGAGTCCCCAGCGTGACAATGAACGGATGGAGTTTAAACTTCGCCACAAAGAAGCCGTTGAACGCGCCCATGGCGCCGCCGATCAACATTACGATCAAAATGACCACAGGAATGGGCAGGGTTCCGATGTTTGGCCACATCTTGTTGGTGCTGTCTACCGCCTGGAGCAGGGATGCGCCGACACAGGCGGTCAGCCCCACGATCCGGCCCGCGCTCAGGTCGGTGCCGGTCAGTACAATACAGCCCGCCACGCCCAGAGCCACCGGAAGATAGGCGGCGGTCTGCGCCACGATGTTAATCAGGGAGGCAGGCTTCAAAAAGTTCTCGTTGGAAATGGCAATGTAGATGATCGCGATGAACATCAGGATGAACAGGGCGTTGTTCAGCAGCAGGTCGCCCACCTTTCTGGCGGTCAGCTGGCTTTGCGCCTTGACCTGAATATCTTTGGATTCTTTACTCATCGGTCGTTTCCTCCCCTTTTACACATATTTGGCCGCCAGCGTGAGAATTTCCTCCTGGCTGGTATGTTTGGCGTCTACCTCTCCGGCCACCCGGCCGCCGGACATGACAAGAATCCGGTCGCAGACACCCAGCAGTTCCGGCATCTCAGAGGAAACCATGACCACACCCTTGCCATCGTTGGCCAGGTCGAGAATCAGCTGATAAATCTCATATTTGGCCCCTACGTCAATGCCGCGGGTAGGCTCATCCAGCAGCAGCACCTCCGGCTTGGTGAGCAGCCAGCGGCCGATAATCACTTTCTGCTGGTTGCCGCCGGACAGAGAGCGGATTTGCGTTCTCTGATTCGGTGTTTTAATATGCATCGCCTGGATCGACCAGTCTGTTTTCTCCGCCATCTTTTTATCGCTTAAGTAAAGTCCACCCACCAGATAATCCTTCAAGCTGGAAATCACCGTGTTGTCTTGAATATCCCGGATGCCGAAAATTCCGGTGGCCCGCCGCTCCTCAGTCAGAAGGGCAAACCCGTTTTTAATGGATTCCCGGGGGGTGCGATTTTGGATCTCCTTGCCGTGGAGGGTAATGGTTCCTCCCTCCCGGGTCATGACCCCGAACAGGTTTTCCAGAACCTCGGTTCGTCCCGACCCGTCCAGTCCGGCAATGCCGAGGATTTCCCCCTTATGCAGCTGGAACGTGGCGTCCTTCAGGCGGGTATATCGGCCCGCCATGTGCTGGACATCCAAAATGACCTCACCCGGTTTGTTGGTCTT
>JBFWME010000046.1:18662-20127 GCA_050251755.1 Lawsonibacter sp.
ATCGTGCCGCTGTCCTTATTATAAATGCCGAACAGGCATTTCATCAGAGTGGATTTTCCAGCGCCGTTCTCCCCCATTAAGGCGTGTACGGTTCCGGCCCGAACGGTGAGGTTCACGTTGTCCAGGGCCTTAACGCCGGGAAATTCCTTGCTGATTCCGCGCATCTCCAGCAGTGCCGGCTGATCCATAAGGTTCCTCCTCTCCTTCTTCCGCGTGGAGACACCGCTTCAACTCCGCCCAGGCGGGCGGTTCTCAGGCAGAGACTCCACGGGGGAAGCGGAGCTGCCTTTGGCAGCCCCGCTTGTCCGTTGTGATGCAAATTGGGGCGAGAATCATGATGTTGCTTGAATTACTCGCCGGTGTACACGCCGTAAGGCACACGGATCTTGGCCACGTCGGAATCCACGTTGAAGGACTCGGTGTTGGCCATCAGCTCGGCGCCGTCCTTGATGTTGGAAACCAGCGTTGCGATGGTGGTGGCCATGCCCTCGGCATCCTGCTTAATGGTACCGGTCATCTGGCCGGCATTGATCTTCTCCTTGGCAGAGTCGGTAGCATCCACGCCGAACACGGGAATCATCTTGCCGCCGTCGCCCTTGTTATAGCCGGCAGCCTGCAGCGCGGCGACCGCGCCCTCGGCCATACCGTCGTTGTTGGCGATGACCAGTTCGACCATGTTCCCATTGTTCTCGGAGTAAGCGGCCAGAATGGTGTTCATATAGTCGGTGGCAGCCTGAGCGGACCAGGCACCGGTGGTGTCCACCAGATACTTGGAGGCGTTGTCGGCAGCATAGAAAGACAGCGCGGACTTGCCGGCAGCGGCCAGGGCGGCGTCACAGTCTTCCACGGAATACTGGGTACGGTACTCGGCCTCGGCATTGCCCTCCTGGCCCTTGAACATAACATAGGAGATGACCCCGTCGCCGTTCAGATCCACGGCATCATAGTTGGCCAGCAAATAATCGGCAATCATGCTGCCCTGCATGTGACCGGCCTCGGCGGCATCGGTGCCTACGAACGCGCACTTGTCATAGCTGTTGACCACATCGCTGGAAACCTCGCGGTTGAAGAAAATAATCGGGATATCAGCGGTCTTGGCAGCGTCGCAGATCTTCTGCGCGGCATCCGGAGAGGAGGTTTCTACGATGTTGACAATCAGCAGGTTGCAGCCGTTGGTAATGGCAGTGTTGACCTGATCGGTCTGAGTCGGCTGAGTATTGGCTCCATCATAATTGGTGTACTTCACACCCAGCTCGTTCAGCTGTTTGTCCATGTTGTTGCGGACGCTGGTAATGTACACGTCGGAGAAGGTGTAATAGAACACGCCCACGTTAAGTTCAGCCGCCTGAGGAGCGGAACTGCCGCCCTGAGATTGGGACCCGGAAGCAGAACTACCGTCGTTTGCTTTGCTGGAACAACCAGCAAACAGCCCAAGCACCATAACAGCAGCCAGAGCAAGAGCAAG
>JBFWME010000047.1:0-19224 GCA_050251755.1 Lawsonibacter sp.
TATCACAGCAGCCACTCACGGTTTTGGCCGCTGCTTATGGGATCGGTTCTGCTTTGCAATGTCTTTGAATTTTTTCTCCTTTTCTTCCAGGTAGCTGCGTTTGTCCTCGGTAAATGCCGCCTCGGTTTTCAGCTTGCGATAGGACGCCCAGCGCACCGGTGAAAGCTCCCCGCGCTCGATGGCTGCATAGATGGCGCAACCCGGTTCTGCGGTATGGGTACAGTTGCGAAACCGGCATGTTCCAAAATAAGCCTCCACATCGCCGAAGGTCTGATCCAGACCCTCCGAGACGTCCCACATGCCCAGTTCCCGCATTCCGGGTGTATCGATCACCATGCCTCCGCCCGGCAGAAGAATCAGCTCCCGCCGTGTGGTGGTGTGCCGCCCTCTGCCATCGGCTCGGATTTCTTTGGTCTCCAATCGATCGTTGCCAACCAAACGATTGATCAGAGTAGATTTTCCTATGCCGGAAGATCCAATCAGGGTCACGGTGCGGCCCGGCCGGATATAGTCCAAAATATCCTGGTACCCGCCTTCCTGCACGGACGTGGTGACCACCACATCCGTGCCCAGCGCAACCGAGTGGACGGCAGCGAGCTTTCGCGGTACTTCTTCACACAAATCCGCTTTTGTCAGCACCACAACCGGGGTTGCCCGGCTCTCCCAGGCCAGAGACAAGTACCGCTCCATCCTGCGGAGATTGAAGTCGTTGTTCAAGGCCATGCACAAAAACACCGTGTCAATGTTGGCCGCAACAACCTGCCCCGCATTTGCTGTTCCGGCGGCCTTGCGCACAAACATACTTTTTCGGCTCAAAATATGGCGAATGATTGCATTCCCGTTTTCATCGCTCTGCCGATCCAGCAGAACAAAATCGCCTGTGGCCGGAAAGTCCACAGCCGTGTCCGCGGCAAAGCGAAGCTTTCCGGAAACCTCGGCCGCAAGCTCTCCTCTCTCGCAGACGGCACGGTAAAGGCCCCGCTCCTGGGCGGTAATCCTTCCGGGAACGAAATCCGGGAACCCGGCCGCCTCTTTCGCAAAGCGGTCATCCAGGCCGAACTGTTTCATGTCGATCGGCTTCATTCGGCAACCTCCCGTTCAAATGTCTCCCCGATCTTCTCAAGCGGGAACGGCGGCTGAGCCAATGGCTTGCACGCAATCGACATCAGCTTCATGGGATTGTCGTCCGCCGCCACGCGGTTCGAACTGAGATGTCCGCAGCGGGTGCAGCGATGAATGATGGCCCATTCTCCGTCTTTCCGCACCCAAACACCGATTGGCTCCATTCTCCCGCCGCAGTCGGCGGCGCGATCGCCCGGAATCGTGTCCACATGAAGGCTTGCCAGACAATGCGGACAGTGATTGCGGTGCCGGCTCCCAGCCCCTTGCGGGACCACAAGATGTCCGCATGTGCTGCACACAAATTCATTGCAGAATAGGTCCTGTGATTGACATGTTTTTTTATAAATCTGATTCACGGATAAACCCTCCAAAAAGTTGTTGAATTCCTTTTGGGAGGTAAGCGGAGATTACAGTTCGCAAACCTCCCGGTTTGCCGCAATCTCCATATTTTTATTGTACTTCAAAAAACAATTCTCCTTTCCGAACTGTCTGACGGTAAGCTATCTCGTTTGCCCGTTCGCTCAACGGCAGCCACCGTCTATGCTTCATTGTAATGAAGGAACCGGTTCTTGTCAAATCGTTTGAACACATTTTTCCCCAGATTTAAAATTGTTAAGCGGCGCTTTGACCGGCTCAAGGCTGCTTGCCGATATAGGCCAGGATGCCGCCGTCCACATATAGGATCTGACCGTTGACGAAATTGGACGCCTCCGAAGCCAGAAATACGGTGGGTCCGACCAGATCCTCCATCGTCCCCCAACGGCCTGCGGGGGTTTTTGAGCAGATAAACTGGTCAAAGGGATGGCGGCTGCCGTCTGCCTGCCGCTCCCGCAAGGGTGCAGTCTGGGACGTAACGATGTATCCGGGGCCGATGCCGTTGCATTGGATATTCTGGCCGCCGTACTCAGAGCAGATATTCCGTGTCAGCATCTTCAGGCCTCCCTTCGCAGCGGCGTAGGCTGAAACATTCTCCCGGCCCAACTCGCTCATCATGGAGCAAACATTGATGATTTTCCCATGGCCCCGGGCAATCATATCGGGCAAGACGGCCTTTGCCACCAGGAAAGGCGCCGTCAGATCCACGTCCACGACCCGGCGAAACTCTTCGGCACTCATATCACACATTGGGATACGTTTGATTATGCCGGCGTTATTAATCAAAATATCAACGGGACCAACGTTGGATCGAATGTCCGCGGCCATCTTGGTCACAGCAACTTCGTTCGTCACGTCTCCCACGCAGCCGTACACCTCTACCCCCGCCTCGTGGTAGGCGGCCAGTCCACGCTCCATCGATTCCCGAGAACTGCTGTTGAACGCAATCTTGGCCCCTGCGGCGGCCAAGCCGCAGGCCATAGCAAAGCCAATCCCATGGCTGGCTCCGGTCACCCAGGCGGTCTTGCCAGTCAGGGTGAATTGCTTGAGTATGTCCATAAAAAACTCCTCTCTCTGGAAAACAGACACATCACCCGTTTGAGCCGGGTGATGTGTAAGGGTTACATTTATCACTTTTTTCTGCGCGTGACAGCGTTCTTGATGGGGCCCCCAAACAAACTGATGAAAATCAGGACCAGGAAGAACCAACAAATCGCGGTCTGGAAGAAAACGCCGGGATCGCCGCTGGACTTCAGCAGTGCGGTACGGAAATTCTTCTCGGCCATGGGGCCAAGGATTAAGCCCAGAATGGCCGGGCTGGTGGGTATTTTGACCTTGCTCATGAAGTAGCCGACGACGCCGGCGATCAGCATAACGTACACATCGAACACACTGTTCTTCATGGAGTAGGAACCGATGACACATAACACAAAGATAATGGGAGTCAGAATCACCTTGGGTACGCTGAGCACTTTAGTGAACACACGGATGCCGGCAAAGCCACATAGGCACATTAGCGTGTTGGCGATGAACATGCCGATGAAGATGGTGTACACTAAAACCTTATTGTTCTGGAACAGCATGGGGCCGGGCGTCAGTCCCTGAATGGTCAGAGCCCCGATCATAATGGCAGTCACTGCATCGCCCGGGACTCCCAGAGTCAGCATAGGGATCATCGCGCCGCCGGTAACGCCGTTGTTCCCGCCCTCGGGGCCGGAAACCGCCTCTATAGAGCCCTGGCCGAATTTCTCCGGTTCTTTGGCAATGCCGCGGGCCACGTTGTACCCCACAAAAGATCCAATGTCTGCGCCGGCACCGGGAATAATACCAATAAACGTACCAATCAGGCCGGTGACAGGCGCGATGCGGAGGATTCTCTTCAAATCCTCTTTGGTGGGGAGAATATTGGTAATCTTCGCCTGAACCTGATCCTCGCTGAAAATATCCTCCACCGTCTCAAACGCCTGGCTCATAGCAAACAAGCCGATCATAATGGGGATATAGGAAATTCCACCCAGAAAGTTATAGTTGCCTGCCGGAGAAAACCGGATATAGCTGGTCACGCTGTCCACGCCTATGGTGGCAACCAAAATACCAAGGCAGCCACAGATCAGACCTTTTTCAATGCTCTTGCCGGAAATGTTGCCGATGATGCACAGGCCAAACACGGCCAGCAAAAAAAACTCAGCTGAGCTGAAGCGCAGAGCCAGCTTTGCCAGTTGAGGACTGATCAGGATCAAACACAGTACGGACACGACTCCGCCGATATAGCTGGAGAGCGTAGAAGCGCCCAGCGCCCGGCCTGCCTCTCCGTTTTGAGCGAGCTTGTAGCCATCGATGGCAGTGGCGGCAGAAGCGGGGGTGCCGGGCGTGTGGAGCAAAATGGCGGAGATGGAGCCGCCGTAAATTGCCCCCACGTAGATGCCCAGCAGCATCAGGATTCCCTGCGCAGCATCCATGCCGAAGGTCATCGGCAGCAGCAGGGCCACGCCCATGGTGGCCGTCAGGCCTGGCAAAGCACCAATACAAATTCCGCTGATGACACCGATTGCCATGTATAAAAAGACGGCAGGCGTCAGAGAGGTCGCAAAAATTTCTTGCAGCAATGACATATCAATTTCCTCTCTTTCTTATAGCGCAAACATACCGAAGTCAATCGGGACATTCAGCAGGAACTTGAACACACAGTAAACGAGCATCGTGACGGCGACGGAAATCAGAACTGTAATATAGGGCTTCTTTTTGGCAAACCATTGAAGAAAAACGAACTGCATGACGGCAGTGCTGATGAGAAAGCCCGCGACGGGCAGGACAATGATATAAATCAGAAGGATCAGCATGGTGATGTAGACACGGCGAGAGCCGCGGCTCCACAAGTTCAGCGCCGTATCCTCCTCCGGAGGCATTCTCAGGGTTCTAAACACCAACATGGCGCTGCAGGCCAAGAGTACGGCAGAGATGCAGATTGGCCAGAGGCCTGGGCCGGGGACACCGGTACCGTAGGCTTCTGCGTTGGGGTAACCGGATGCCACGGCGATGACCAAGATTCCCAGAACTGCACAGATCGCGGCAGTAATCAGGTTTCCTTTTTTCATGAAAAACAGAAATTCCTTTCTATCACAGTGTGAAATTCATCCAACAAGACGGTAAGGGAGCGGAGCGGACTCCGCCCCCTTACAAAGGATTCTTTCCTGGGGGAACTGCAGGAGGGATCAACCCACCTTCAGACCAAGATCATTCACCAACCCGGTGTACAGGTCCAGCTGATCGGCAATCATGGTTTGGAAGGACGCGCCATCCATGATGTCGATGACATTGTTGGAGTTGGCCATGAACTCCTTAAATTCCTCAGAGGCAGCCGCTTCCGAGAAGATGCGGTACAGCTCATTCACCACTTCATCGGGAGTGGCGGCGGGCACGGCCAGACCGCGCCAGGTACCCAGAACGGCATCATAGCCCAGCTCCTTGCAGGTGGGAACGTCCGGGATGGCTTCCAGTCGATCATTTGCCATGACGGCCAAAACCTTCAGATCGCCGGACTGGACATAGTTGCTGACCTCGGCATAGGACACGGCAACTGCGTCGATGTGTCCGCCCAGCAGATCGGTAATGGCGCCGGCTGCACCGTCATACCCAACATGTTTAAAGCTTGTGCCAGCTACTTTGGCAAGACCGGCAGCAGCCAGATGCCAAATTGCGCCGATACCGGAGTTACCCATGGTCAATTCGTTGCTCTTGGAGTACTCAATCAGGTCTTCCAGAGAATTGAAGCGGTCATCGTCAGCCTTAACGGTGATGGCGGAGCAGGCGCTGTTGACCATCATAATCGGCTTAAACTGGGTATACGTCAGACCGGCGTTGTTACCCATGGCCTCCAGCGTGGCCAGCTCCACCGTCACCATCGTCACCACAGAACCGTCGGCGGGAGCGTTGGCGCCGTACAGCATGCCGGTCGCACCGCCGGCACCGGAGTGGTTTTCTACGGTGATATTCTTAAACGAACCCTTCGCCGCATCGGCCAGCCCACGCATCACGGCATCGGTACCGCCGCCGGCATCATAAGGAACCACACAAGTCACGTTCATATTTGAGAAGTCTACCGCAGGAGTGGATCCAGACCCGGAAGCGGCGGGGGTGGAAGAGCCTGTGTTGTTGCCGGAATTGCCGCAGGCAGCCAAAGACAGGGCCATGGCCAGTGCAAGAGCCAAAGAAATCAGCTTTTTCATTGTTTCATTCTCCAATCAAAATGATATTTTTATTTGAATGCCCGCAGGCACACAAATTATGGGGGCACAGCTCATGGCTTTATCGCTGAACACGCCCGGAGGCGTTTCCGGCAGCCAGAGACTCCACTTCGCTGATGGACATCATGTTAAAGTCGTGGTCGACGCTGTGCTTCAGGCAGGACGCCGCCACAGCAAGGTTTATGGCTTTCTGGTCGTCATAGCCGGACAGCAGGGCATAGATCAGGCCGCCTCCGAAGCTGTCGCCCCCGCCTACGCGATCCACAATGTGCATCCGGTACGTGGGAGAGAAACAGGCCTTCCCGCCGCTGTATAGCATGCCGGCCCAATCGTTGTCAGAGGCGGAAATGCTTCCGCGCAGCGTGATGGCCACCTTTTGAAAGCCAAAGCGCTCGGTCAACTGCTTGGCCACGCTGATGTAGCCCTCATGGCTCAGCTTGCCTGTGTTGAGGTCGGTATCCGTCGCGGCAATGCCGAACACGTCCTTTGCGTCCTCCTCGTTGGCAATGCATACGTCCACATAGGGCACCAGCTCAGCCATGACACGACCGGCCTCCTCCCTGGTCCACAGCTTCTTTCTATAATTCAGGTCACAACTGACGGTCAGGCCCAATTTCTTAGCTGCCTTGCAGGCTTCCAGACAGATTTTGGGCAGATCTCCACCCAGTGCGGGCGTGATGCCGGTCCAATGGAACCAGTTGGCGCCATCAAAGATCTTTTCCCAATCAAACTCAGCGGATTTCGCCTGGGCAATGGCGGAGTCTGCACGGTCGTAAATGACCTTGGAAGCACGCTGCGAGGCGCCTTTCTCCGCAAAGTAGACACCCAGACGGTCGCCGCCGCGCACCATTCTACTGGTATCCACACCGTATCGGCGCAGTTCGTTGACCGCCGCCTGTCCGATTTCGTGGGCAGGAACCTTACTGACAAAGGCGGCATCCACTCCATAATTGGCCAGTGAAACGGCCACATTTGCCTCGCCGCCGGCGTAAGTTACTTCAAACCTGTCCGCCTGGACAAAACGGAGGTACCCCTCCGGATTCAGGCGCATCATGATCTCGCCAAATGTTACAACTTTACTCATTTTTACACTCCCCAAAATTTATCGGGCTGCGGCAAGGATCGCCTTTGCCGCTTCGGTGATCTTATCAAACTCTCCATGTTCGATCCAGGTCTTATTGGCCAGATTTCCACCCACGCCGGCACCAACCATGCCGGCGGCCAAAAATTCTCCGATGTTGTGTTCGTTGATGCCGCCCACGGCCAGCAGTTTCACATGGCTGACGGGAGCCCGTACCGCTTTCACGTAATCCGCACCCAAATTTGCCGTCGGAAACAGCTTCACAAAGTCAGCGCCTGCCCGATGTGCTGTCATGATCTCAGACGGTGTCAATGCACCGGGCATAGAGACCAACCCTAGTTCCCGTGTGCGGCGAATCACATCCACATTGGTATCCGGAGAAATGATATAGTTCGCGCCGGCTTTGGCGGCCAGCTCCGCCAGCTCAGGAGTGGTTACGGTTCCGGCACCAGCCAACATGTTTCCTTCATACGTTTCGCAAATGGCGCGAATCGCATCGGCCGTATCCTGAAAAGACTCCGGATGCTTCTGGTCAAAGGTAACCTCCATCAACCGAATTCCGCCTGCGTATAGCGCATCCGCTACCAGCATGCACTTGGCAGGCTCCACACCACGAACGATCGCAATCACTTTTTCGGACTCGACCTGAGCAATAATTTCTTCTCTTGTCATAACAAGGCCCCCTTGTGTCTCACTGTGTGAAACATCGTTTTGCGTTTTGCTCATATGAATTATAGTATCGTATTTTCTTGTAAGTCAATAAAAACGAACTCAGTCTCTAGAAATTCGGAGCAATGGACAATCTTTTGCAGCCTCTTTTGTGCGTTTTAAACAATGAAACACCATCTCACAATATGAGATAAATAGACCTTGTTTTTAAAAAAACCACATGATATAATAACAAGCAACATAAAAAAGAGTAAGAGAGGTTGCAATTATGGCTAATTCCGCGGAAAACAGCTCCGTTCGTGTGGTGGATCGCACGCTGAATATCATCGAAGCACTGGCGGGTGCACCGCGTGGAATGCCACTCAACGCACTTTCCGAATCGGTGGGCTTGCACAAGGCTACTGTATACCGGTTGCTGCAATCTCTGGTTGGTCGGCATTATGTCATAAAGGACGAAGAGAGTGGAAAATACCGACTGACCATGCGGCTATTCGATTTGGGGAGCCAAATTTTAGGCGGCTTTAATCTTTTGGGTGTAGCCCGGCCTTTTTTGGAGAAAATTTCCGACGAAACCCATGAGGTTGTCCATCTTGCAGCCCGAGATAATACAGAGATCGTATATTTATATAAAGAAGACCCCAACAGCAATGTCGTGCAGATGGAATCTCGCGTTGGCGCTCGCAATCCGCTCTACTGCACCGGTTTGGGCAAAAGCATCCTAGCCGCCCTGAGCGACACGGAACTGGAAACCGTGTGGAAGAACAGCAGTGTAACCGCCAGGACGCCCCGTACCATTCTCTCGCTGGAGGATATGCGGAAGGATTTAGCAGAAGCCCGGCGCCTGGGCTACGCCATAGACGACGAGGAAGGCGAAGTCGGCGTGCGCTGCGTAGCTGCGCCAATTCGAGATTCCTACGGAACGCCCTTTGCTGCCATCAGCATTGCTGCTGCCACGCAGCGGATGCCGGCAGAGACGATCCGTCATTACGGACAGATCGTTATTTCTGCAACAGATTCCATCTCCCAATTATTTGGTTACGCCGAAACCTCCCGTCTCAACAGTGGAAACCCGGATGACTGAAAACCGGCTGACCGGCCCCGGTTTTCCCCTGCAAATCAGGTTTCCGAGGCGAAAACGCCTCAGAAACATCGCCGTACTCGACATTTCTCAATCAATTATACCTGAATTATTCCGCAAAAGTTGTCTGAATGGACAAGCAGTGAAAATTCAGGTGACAAAAAGAGACGCCTGCCGCAAAATTGCGGTAAGCGTCTCTTTCTCATCAGACAGCCTCAAGCAGTATTTTTTCTCAAACATCATGTGATTCGTGTGCTGTTTTGCGTCAATTTTCCTCTTTTTGTTGGTCTAGAATTGGCTTCCAATAACGAGAGCAATTTAATTCCCGGCATAATAATCCATTGTCAATCAGCTCCCGCCTCAGTAAGAAGTAATCTCCGAACGTGTGCCATTCGCTGCAAATCGTATTTACCTCTTTTTCCGCATAATCGTGATTTGGTTCAAATTTCCCCGCCAAATAATCGAGAACTGCAACTCGAACTTTCTTCTTTTGCGGCAGCTGCGTGATTCTCCCCTCACCATCAAGGAACTTTGCAATATTAATCTTTTGTTTCAACATAAATCTCCTTGTATTTTTCAGTCCACAGCTCCAGCAGCACGTCTACATCACCCGAAAATTCCCGTTCTGTTTGGTCTTCTTTTCGTTGTATTTCTTCCAATATTTCAAGCGAAAACGCGGACGCCCCATACAGCTTCTGTGCTTCCGCCATACAAGGTTCAAAGCAGGAATTTGTATTTTGTGAAAATGTAAAGCGATTTTTTGCTCCTTGCAGATCGGTCGTTGCTCGAAGCCACCTGGCGTGATTGCCACTGCATCGAATGCAATATACCCCACCACGGATCGTTCTGTTTTTGTATTGCTCTTTCAGTGCTTTCTTTGAACACTTCTCCATGCTTGCATCCCCTTATAGGATCTATATTTTGATCCGGTTATTTGGCAGAGTGATTCTATATTCCAAGCGCATTTACAGATTAATATAGTTTTGACTGCTTCTGAACCTCAATTCTAGCTGCTCATCGTATATTTTTCAATAAACGCTCCGTTGAGTGCCTCTCCATCGCCGTCCCACAAGTGTTTTGATTGGTCAAACCTGTAAAATCCCTCTTCCCATTTCTTCTCGATTCCTTCCAAAATAATGTATATAATCGTTCCATTTTGAGAAAGAATACTCTAAAAGCCATTGGGATTGCCAAAATTATATGCGTTGAAACCAATGAAACCTCCGGTCAAACATATCTGGCTGGAGGCTTTTTCCTTAAAATCAGGATTTCCATGATTTAGATTGGGGGCGATCATGTGAATAACAATATTTCATATTGGAACATGACGGGCGAAACGGGACATTATCCACGCCTGAATCAAACCATTTCTACCGACGTGCTGATCATCGGCGGCGGGATTGCCGGGATGACCTGCGCCTATTGCCTGGCGCAAAAGGGTTTAAAGCCCGTTCTTATTGAGGCGGGTACACTTGCCGACGGCACAACGGGAAATACAACCGGTAAAGTAACTGTTCAGCACGGCGTAATCTATTCCAACATCAATCAAACATACGGACCGGACGCGGCAAAAACTTATGCTGTTTCCCAGCGCGCTGCATTGGATTTCGTCAGAACCGCGGTTGAACGGGAATCCATTGACTGTCAGCTCACGCAGAACACGGCGCATCTATACGCAGTCAATGAAGGCGAATGGGGCACCCTGCAAAGCGAATATGAAACCGCCCGAAGCATTGGAATAGAGGCAGACCTTTTCAATCATGTGGATTTCCCCCCCGGCAATCAGGGGCTGCTTGCCTATCCGGACCAGTATGTGTTCCATCCCGTGCGGTATGTAAATGGCCTTGCGAAAGCTGCGGCAGAGAAGGGTGCCGCGATTTATTGTGATACAAAAGCGGTCAAGCTGGAAGACGGCGATGTCAAAACCGTTTCTTTGGAAAACGATTTGGTCATTCAGGCGAACCATGTTGTCATGGCGACGCAGTATCCTTTTTATGACGGACCAAACCTTTTTTACACGCGCCTGTACCCGAAACGGGCGTATGGAATCGCAGTACGCGCAAAACGAGATTGGCCTGACGGCAGTTATATCAATATTGGAACCCCCACGCGGTCGATCCGAACACACGTTGAGAACGGCGAGCGAATTCTGATCGTGGCCGGTGACACCCATGATACAGGACGAGGAACTGAGGATATGGCCCTTCATTATGAACATTTGATCCAGTTTGCCGATGAGGTCGCTGGGGTGAAAGAAGTTATTTCCAAGTGGTCGGCGCAGGACTATGATACGCCGGACGAAATTCCCTATATCGGAAGAATTTCAGATCACTCAACTGTTTACGTCGCAACCGGGTTCAAAAAATGGGGCCTATCAACCGGAACCCTATCCGGAATGATGATCGCCGATCTGATCGCGTCGGGGAATTGCCGGTTTGAGAGCCTCTATTCCAGGACACGAGCGGATATTACCAGCTCATTTGGGAAAGCATTTTCAGGCGTGGTTACCCCCATTCTTGAACTGATCAAATCAAAGCTGGAGGGAACGCAGGAGCTTGAGGGCCTTAAGCCCGGAGAAGGCAGAGTCATCCGATTTGGCGGAGAAAAAGCGGGCATCTATATGCAGGAAGACGGCAGCGTGACCATTTTGGATATTACCTGTACCCATATGGGGACGGAGCTGAACTTTAACAGCGCCGAAAAAACGTGGGATTGTCCGGCCCACGGAGGACGGTTCAACACAGATGGAACGCTTCTCGAGGGGCCGCCGAAGGATTCCCTCCACGTACTCTATCAGGGCAGTTATCAAGAGCTATTTTAAGTTGCATCACTCGATTGAGTGAAACTGCCAGTTCTTCAAACGAAAATACAGACGGGTATGAATCGCGCACTTTGAGGGCCTTCCAATTGCAGAAATGTGTTTGGAAGGCCCTCAGTCTGTCAGAAAAGTCCAAAGGAATTTTTCAACAGGCTAAGGACCTTCCCGGATGCTGCTCACATGGTTCTCCCATCCTCCAGCAGGCAGGCAAGCTTCTCCTTGAATTTTTGATCTTGCAGCGTCGTTCTCTTCTTTGGGCCCTTCAGCCTGCCGCCGGATCTGCGGATTTTTTGTGCCGTATAGCGGGCAAGCAGCAAAGAATTGATATTGTCACCGGTATATTCCATCCCGTCCTGATTGAGCACTACGGCGTGTTTGGACAGGCACATTGCGGCCAGACCGTAATCCTGCGTAATGACAATGTCGCCGGCCAATACACGATTCACCAGCGCAAAATCAACGCGATCCGCCCCCTTGTCAAACGTCATCGTCACAGCCCCATCTTTTTCAAACACATGCGACGTGTCACAGAGGATCAGACACTCAATATCATTTTCTTTTGCCATCCGTACCGTGAGATCCACCACCGGACAGCCATCGGCATCAATCAGTATTTTCATGTTAAACTCCTGCAAGCAGTGATTCGTCGCGTGTGACATAGATCATCGGGAGCCCGTCTAGGCAGCCGACGTCCTCGTTCTATGCATAACAGCTCCTGCCTCTCTACGAAACCACCATGGCCACGGAGATCCCTGCCATGACCAGCGCCGCCAGGCAAAGCGGAATCATGCCGTCGAAATATCCTGCACGTTCTCCAAGCCTGTAGTACAGCACATAGCAGACAAGGCTGATCCACGTGGCAACCCCGATCGCAACCACAAAGACGACTGCCAAGCGATGGGGAAAACGGCCCACTCCATACAGCGCGTTAATCTCTGCCAGCGCCAGCACGGCCCACCCCATGATCAGGAGCAGTTCCGACGTTACCTGCCGCTGAAAGAGCAGGCGTGTCACTGCCAACAAAATGAGATACCCAGCAATGCCGCCCCAGAATAGCAGCCCTTCCGGAAACAGCGTGACCCCAACGGGCGCGGACAAAATTCCCCTTTCCGCCAGAATCACCGCGGCCAATCCCGCGGCAAAGGCGGGAATCAAAAGCCATCCCGTTTTCATGCCCTTGACCGCTCCGGTTGGTTTAAATGCCAGAATCCACCAGACCAAATAAAACGCACAGCAGATGATCAGCAAAAGATTGCTCCAGAAAATCTGCTTTGTGGAAAAATCATGGAGTTCCAACCTTGTCACCTCTTCGCCTTTATGGAAACTCTTTTTTACCAATTCAATCCTTGTCGTCTAAATTGAGTTCACTGTTCTATGTAATCTTAACTGCTAATTTTCCCTGCATGTCTCAGCCAAACCATTGCTTGTGGCAAACGGTTTACTGTTCACCGGTTCCCGATATGTGGTAGACAACAGAGGGCCTCCCCCCAGTGTCGTAGTTGATCCGGCTTTCCGCTTCTCCATTTTCCAACAGGTAGGTGAGATAGCGCCGGACGGTCACGGCCGAAAGCCCTGCCTCGGACGCAAGCACCTCGCAAGTCGTTTCACCTTCGGTTTCCTGCAGCACGCTGTGGATTTTCTCCATTGTCGTCACTTGCAGTCCCTTGGGGAGATTTGCTTCCACGGGTTTGGTGTGAAGCAGCCGGTCAATTTCCGACTGGCTGACCGGATCATTTCCGGCAAGAGCGGCCCGGTTCCTGCAAAAGGTGTCCAGTGCCTGCTGAAACCGAAGCTGCGTAAACGGCTTGACAAGGTAATCCACAATGCCCAGCTTCAACAGCTCATCCAGTGTTTGCGTGTCGTGCGCGGCAGTCACCATAATCGCATCCGCCTCGATTCCGCGCGCCCGCAGTTCCCGCAGCAACTCCGTCCCGGAAAGAACGGGCATATAAACGTCAAGCAGCACAAGATCGACCGGATGGGCCAAAAGCCAGCGTAGCGCCCGGTTCCCAGATGAAAATTCCGCCGCCACGTGAAACCGGTCGTCTTTCTCCACAAATCTTCGGTTGAGCGCGGAGACCATCGGATCATCCTCCACGATAATGGTTTTAAACATTTGTGTTTTCCCTCCCCGTATCGTGTCTGAATATCAAAAAGAAAGAGCTGCCAATCCCCGGTTCGGACTCCACGCGGATTTCCGCCTGATAGGCGTCGGCAACCTCGCGCACGTTGGCAAGGCCGGTACCGTGGCCGGGGCCCTTGGTGGTAAACCCTTTTTTGAAAATGTCCTTCGCAATTTCAGGCGGCATACCGGGCCCTGTGTCCTCCACACAGATGAGCAGGGTATCCCGGTCTTCCATCAGGCTTACGAAAATCCGTTTGAGGCCGCTGGAGGGGTGGTTCATGGCGTCCACAGAATTTTCGATCAAATTCCCAAGAATGGTCACATATGCATCCGCCGGAAGGATACTCTCGTCTTCGGAGAGGTGGCTGCCGGACCGGAGAATCAGCTGGATTCCAAGCTCGGCACAGCGGCTGGTCTTCCCCACAAGCAGCGCCGCCACGGAGGGATTTTTGATGGAGTCGGAGATGGCGCTCACCGACCTCTGGTGGATACTCGTGACGTCCATGATATATTTCTCCGCCTTGTCCGGTTCGCCCAGCTGCAAAAGGCCAAGCACCACATGGAACTTATTCATAAATTCGTGCGTATAGGCACGCATGGCCTCGACCATATGGCGCACGCCCGTAAGATCTTCGGCAAGGCGCGTAACCTCGGTCCGGTTCCGGAAAATCGCCACGGCGCCGATCACGCGGCCGTCCTCCCAGATGGGCACATGGTCCGTCAGAATGTGCACGTTTTGCAGGGAGAGCATGGCAACATTATATTCGGGCAGCTTCGTGTACAAAATGCGCCCCAGCGTCGAACGCGGAAAGACATCACGCAATGGTTTTCCAACGGCGTTCCGCTCGATATGCAGCATGCTGGTTGCGGCACGGTTGATGTAGATGACTTTGGAGTCGGCATCGATTGCCATGACCCCCTCCTCCAGCGCTTCCAGGATATCCTCGCGCTGGTGAAACAGGCCAAAGAAAGCGGTGGGTTCGTAGCCCATGAGCGGACGCTTGATCCCCTTGGAGACTCTCGTGGCGATCAGGCCGCCCAAAAGGAGTGCCGCCAATGCGATCAGCGCAAAATAAATGATCGTGCGCCAAAGCTGGGGCGAGATGGATCGGGTGTTCATGCCCACCATGACGAAACCAAGCAGCGTGCCGTCCGGGCTGATGACAGGCGCATACGCGCAGCGCTCGGTGCCGGATCCCCCCGTGTCATTGGAGGTAAAGGCCTCCGCCAAACGCAGCAGAGCATTTTGGGCTTGGCCGGTATAGGGTTTTCCCACCTGATCCAAGTTCGGCGCATAGAGTTGGATGCTGTCATCGTCGGCCACGATGATCACGTCGATGTCGCTCACATCCGAGACAGTCCCATCCAGATAGGCAGTAAACGCAGGTGTGGGGGAGCCGCTCTGAAGCGCTTCCATCACCATCGGTACGCGGGCGACCACTTGGGCGGAGTTAATCAGGTTCCGGTCAATAATCTGCTTGTCTTGTATGAGGGTGAGGATCAGTGTAGCGCCCATGGCAAGCAAAACAGTCACAGTCACGACAAAGAGGTTTACAAGAATAATCTGTGTGCGAATCGAGCTGGTTCCGGTTTCCATCAAAATTCACCCCATTTAATCATAAAAGTCGTTCCGTGTACGGCAGATATCCTATTTGTTTCCATTATACGGTCACAACGCATCCAAATGCAAATATCATTTTCATTAGTTACAAAAGGCTTACGGGATCATACCAACAGGATTATACTATGTCGAAAAGAAGGTGATATGGTTTGGGATTGAAAGAAACGATGGCAGAGAGCATGAACGGAACTCCCAACGTCTCCGTGTTTGGACTTTTCACCGTGCCCCAGTCCGTTGTGGTGACTTGGATCATTCTATTGGTGCTGGCCCTCGTATTTTTCCTCGCCGGGCGCAACCTCAAGAAAAATCCCTCCCGTGTTCAGGTAATCGTGGAACTGGCAGTCGGCGGGCTGAACAATTTCTTCAAACAAAACCTGGGAAAACACTGGCGGTCCTTTGCCCCGTGGCTGGGTACGGTCGCAATCTATCTCGCCTGTGCAAATCTGGCTGGAATTGTCGGGCTTGACCCACCCACGCGCGACCTTTCGGTCACGGCGGCTCTGGCGCTCATGAGCATGCTGCTCATCTATGGTTCGCAGTTTCGGTTTCGCGGTTTCGTGGGAGGGCTGAAAAAATTCACGGAGCCCGTGGCGCTGCTGACACCGATTAACCTGATGGAGATCGCCATCAGGCCGCTCTCCCTGTGTATGCGGCTGTTCGGCAACATCTTGGCCTCGTACGTCATTATGGAGATGATAAAGGCGCTGCTGCCCGCGGTGCTGCCCGTGTTCTTCAGCCTCTATTTTGACCTGTTCGACGGTCTGATTCAGGCGCTGGTCTTTGTATTTCTTACCACCATTTTCGTAGGAGAGAGCATCGAAGGAACATAAGCGTTCCGTTCCATTTGGCTTCATCCCCCAAGCACGGGGATGTCGATAGAAACAAAATCTGAGGAGGAACTTGATATGTCAATCGCACTTGGAGCAGGTTTAGCCGTTTTCGTCGGCGTCGGAGCCGGAGTCGGCATCGGCATCGCCACTGCCAAGACATCCGAAGCCATCGCTCGTCAGCCCGAAGCCGCGGACAAAATCCGCAGCACCTTTATTCTGGGCGCCGCACTGGCCGAGGCTACCGCCATCTACGGTTTCATCACCGCTTTGGCCATCATTATTCTAAAGTAAGCAAAAGGGGGCGAAAGCCATGCTGAATATCAGCTTGAGCGGGGTTCTCTGGACGGTTGTCAACCTGTTTGTCCTCTACCTGCTGTACAAAAAATTTCTTTGGAAACCGGTTACCGCAATGATTGAGCGCCGACAGGCGGAGATTAATCAAAACATGGCCGCCGCCAACGATCAAAGAGCGCAGGCCGAGGCAGCCCGAAGTGAATATGACGCGCGGCTTGCTCAGGCGAGCATCGATGCGGACGCATTGGTGCGCCAGGCAAAGGCCCGGGCCAACGACGAGGCACAGGCGATCCTGGATGCAGCGCAGGCCGAGGCACGCGCACTGATGGCCAAGACCCAGGCTCAGCTCGAAACGGAACGGCAGGCTATGCTGGCGGGTGTCAAACGTGAAGTGGCCCAGCTGGCGCTTCTGGCCGCGTCGAAGGTTTCGGCGGGCCGCATGGGTACCGCCGAGGACGAAGCCCTTGTGGACGCATTCCTGTCCGAGGCGGGTGAACCGCAATGAGTGAGCTGGCTCGCAGATATGCCGAGGCCCTGTATGGGCTTTTCCGGGATGAGGATCAACTTCGTGCATCTGCGGATGCCCTGCGCACCGTACCGGAGCTTTGGGATGCGCTGACAAATCCCACGGTTCACCCGGATGCCAAGCAGCACATTCTGGGGCGCCTCATGGTTGCCTCACAGCCGCCCGAGTTAAAAAATTTCTTTGGATTGCTTGCTCAGCGAGGACGCATGACTCTCCTCCCGGAGATTCTGCAGGAATTTCACGCGCTGAATCTGCACGAGGAAAACACCGCGGAATGTGTCATGACCTGCGTGAGGGAGCCCAATGCCGGACGCCAGGAGCAGATCAAGGCAGCATTATGCAAGCTGCACCACAAGTCTGAGATCCGGCTCACCATCCGCCTGGATCCCAAGCTGCTGGGCGGCTTTATTTTAAACATAGAAGGCATGACCTATGACCGGAGCGTCCGCGGAGAGCTCCTGGCCCTGGCACGTCATTTGGAAGAGGTGAATATCCCATGAGCGGGAAACCGGACGAAATTATCTCTGTCCTCAGGGAAGAGATTCAAGGATATGACATCAAGACCAACCGAACCGAGACCGGCACCGTGCTTGAGGTTGGTGACGGAATTGCCACCATCTACGGCCTTGACAACGCGGCCTACGGAGAGCTGGTGGAATTTGAAAACGGCGTTCACGGCATGATCCTGGACCTCAAGCGGGACACGGTGGGCGTGATCTTGCTCGGCCCCGATGCCGACATCCATGAGGGCACGGTCGTCAGCCGGGTGGGCCGTGCCGCCGACATTCCGGTGGGGGACGCGATGATTGGCCGCGTGGTCAACGCCATTGGCGAACCCCTCGACGGAAGGGGCCCCATTCAGACCACTGAAACGCGCCCCATTGAGCATGAGGCGCCCGGCGTTGTCACTCGTAAGCCCGTCACCGTTCCGCTTCAGACCGGCATTCTCGCCATTGATTCCATGGTACCCATCGGCCGCGGACAGCGCGAACTGATCATAGGCGACCGTCAAACCGGCAAAACCTCTGTTGCGGTGGATGCCATTCTCAATCAGAAGGGGCAAAACGTCATTGCCATCTATGTGGCAATCGGCCAGAAGGCCTCCACCGTGGCGGGGATCCAGAATACCCTGGAAAAGCACGGGGCCATGGATTACAGTGTGATCATCGTATCCTCCGCAAGCGAGCCGGCCTCCATGCAGTACGTCGCTCCCTATGCGGGCGCCGCACTTGGTGAATATTTCATGTCCAAGGGGAAAGACGTACTTATCATCTACGATGACCTTTCGAAGCATGCCGTAGCCTACCGTGCGCTCTCCCTGCTTTTAAAACGCTCCCCCGGACGTGAGGCCTATCCCGGCGACGTGTTTTACCTTCACTCCCGCCTGCTGGAGCGGGCCTGCCGGCTGACTGAGGAATATGGCGGCGGCTCCATGACGGCGCTGCCCATCATCGAGACGCTGGCCGGTGACGTGTCCGCCTATATCCCCACAAACGTGATCTCCATCACGGACGGCCAGATCTATCTGGAGACGGAACTCTTTGCCGCCGGCCAGCGTCCGGCCATCAACGTGGGACTTTCGGTTTCCCGTGTGGGCGGCGCCGCGCAGACCCGTGCCATCAAAAAATCCGCCGGAACGCTGCGCATTGACCTTGCGCGTTTTCGTGAGCTCGAAATCTTCACCCAGTTCTCCTCCGACCTGGATAAATCCACGCAGCAGACGCTGGATCATGGGCGGAAATTGATCGAGATTCTGAAGCAACCGCTCTACCACCCCATGCGTGTGGCGCGGCAGGCAACGATCCTTTATATTGCCACCAACGGGCTGTTGGACGATGTGCCCATGTCACACTTAAGAGAATTTGTGAATGACTTTGTGACGATTATGGATCGCGACCACGCCGACGTGATGGACTCGATTCAGACCAGCGGCGAGCTTTCTGGACCGACGGTAGAGGCCATACGCACGGCACTCAATGCCTATAAGAAGCAGGTGAGTCCCGCATGGTAGCCGTCAAGGAGGTACGCAACCATATTAAGAGCGTGCAGGAAACGCTGAAAATCACCAATGCGATGTATCTAATTGCATCCGCAGGCCTTCGAAAGGCTAAGAAGCAACTGGATGATACACTGCCCTATTTTAATAAGATTTCTTCCACGATCTCCGATATTCTCTATCATTCCCCCGAGATCAATCACCCGTATTTCGACCTCCGCCCGGAGAAAGGGCCGGAGGAACGGCAGGTTGGCTATATTGTTGTGACGGGAGACAAGGGCCTGTGCGGAGCTTATAACCACAACGTTCTTAAACTGGCAGAGGAACATTTTGCCGACGTGGCGAACCCCACTCTGTTTCTTGTTGGTCAGGCTGGACGGGTTTGGTTTGCTCATCGCAACATCCGTGTGGACGGAGAGTTCATGTACACCGCTCAGGATCCAAC
>JBFWME010000048.1:0-14121 GCA_050251755.1 Lawsonibacter sp.
GCCCCACCATCATTGCTGCGGCCATTACCTCCCAGACAGGAAAGGCCCGGCTACCAACCCATATCTCAGTTTCCCCGTTAAACTGCGGACTGCCCAAGGAATCCGTGATCCTGCTGGAGCAGGTGCGTACCTTGGATAAGCGGCGGCTGCGGGAAAAAATGGGTCGGCTGGATGAAGAAGTTATGAAGCAGGTAGACGCCGCGATCGCCGTCAGCTTCGGCCTTCATCCCGGAACCTTGGTGTGAGAAGCGATACAGGGGCCGTCTGATCCAGACGGCTCCTACATAAGACAAATAGGGCCATGCCCGCAGATTACAAAGGAGTACATACCATGAAAAAGAGCAAGAGATGGACCATCCTGGTTTCCACCCTAGCCCTGACGGTTCTGTGCGGTGGTGCGGCTCTGGCCGCCAGCGGTGACCAGAGCGATCCCCTGGTCACCCTGAGTTATCTGAACCAAACTGTGATCCCAGATGTGGTGAGCCAGGTGGAGACCAAGGCCAGCACCCGGCAGACGGAGCTGGCCAAGAATCTGTCCGATCAGATCACTCAATATAAGCAGGACATCGCCGATACCGAGAAGGCCGGTTCGGAAAGCGGTGCTTCCTATACGCTGGTTACCTTGACCAGCGGGCAGACCATGTCCCTGGATGTGGGCTGCGAGGTGATGCTCCGGGTGGGCACCGCCACGGTGAGTGCCGCCACCAGTCCCGCCCTCATCGACGTGTCCACCGGGGGGACCATCAACAACGGGGCCGCCCTGACCCAGAACCACCTGTACATGGCCACCATTGCCGACCGTACCCTCAAGCCGACCGCCGCCAGCGTTAAGCTGCTGGTGCGGGGGGGCTATTCCATCGCATAACCCATAGCCGGACAAGCCGGGCAGCGTCTTGACTTGTATCGAATAAAAAGAAGGACTGCAATCGCAGTCCTTCTTTTCGTTTGGCTTGACGCGGTATTTATCGTCTGCTCATTCCGAAGCCCAGTGCGGCACCGCACAGGCCGCCCACGATGTGGGTCAGATGGGACACGCTGTCCTGGACGGTGGCGGCGTCCACCGCTTCGCCACCTAAGTAAAGGATGACTACCAGAATCAGCGTTAAGGGGATGGCCCTTTCCTTCATCCCGGCCAGAGAGGACAGAACAATCATCATAAACACGATGCCGCTGGCCCCCAGCAGGGCGGAGCCGGGAAAGAAGAAAAATTGAACCAGTCCGGAGACCAGAGCGGTGACCAGAATGCAAAACAGCAGCTTCCGAGAGCCGTATTTCTCTTCCAAAGGCGGCCCCACCACCAACAGAAGCATCATGTTGCCCATGTAGTGGGCATAACCAGCGTGGCCCAGTACGTGGGTAATCATACGAACATAAGTCAGAGGATCGGTCAGCGGCGCCCGGTAGACGCAGAACAGCCGGGTGGTGGTCCAGCCACCGGTGGCCCACCCCAGGAGCAGAACGCCGAGGGAGACAAGAGCGAACGTGAGCACCACCGGCGAATTGTACTGTACCCGGAGTTTCATCAGTGGTTCAGCACGCGAACCCGGATGATGCCTTCAATGGCTCTCAGTGCATCGGATACCTCGTCAGTAATGCGGGTGTTTACATCCAACATGGTATAGGCGAGATCTTTTTTGGACTTGTTGGTCATGTTCTCTACATTGATGACGTTGTCAGACAGGGTGGACATGATCTGCGTCAGCATAGCGGGTACGTTTTTATGGATGATGCACAGCCGGGCAACGCCGCTCCATTCCTGAGATACGTTGGGCAGATTGACCGAGTTGGTGATGTTTCCGTTGATCAGGTAATTCTGAAGCTGGCGGGCGGCCATAACGGCGCAGTTCTCTTCGCTCTCCGGAGTGGAAGCCCCAAGATGGGGCAGGGCGATGACGTTTTTCACCGTGGCGATTTTGCTGTCAGGAAAGTCGGTGACATATTTCGCCACCCGGCCGGAACCCAGGGCCTCAATCATGTCGTCGTCATTGACCAGACCGCCTCGGGCCAGATTCAAAACCCGAACCTGTCCCTTCATTTTGGAAATGGATTCGGCATTGATAAAGTCCTTGGTGGCGTTGTTATAGGGAATGTGGATGGTGATATAATCCGATACCCGGTAAAGCTCGTTTACGTCTTTGACCACGTGGACATGGCGATCCAGACGCAGGGCGGCATCCACCGATAAGAAGGGGTCGTAACCGTACACATCCATGCCCAGATTCAGGGCAATGTTGCATACCAGAGCGCCGATGGCGCCCAGGCCGATGACGCCAAGTGTCTTGCGGTACAGTTCGGGACCGACAAAAGCGGATTTTCCCTTTTCCACAGCTTCAGCTACGTCTACCTTCGGGGTGTGGGCCTGCTCCTGGACCCAATCGGCTCCCCCAAGAACGTCACGGGAGGCGATGAGCATGGCGGCAATGACCAACTCCTTCACGGCATTTGCATTGGCACCGGGGGTGTTAAAGACCACAATGCCCTTTTCCGAGCAGCGGTCAATGGGAATGTTGTTGGTGCCGGCTCCGGCCCGGGCGATGGCCCGAAGAGAATTGGGAAACTCGTAGTCCTGCATGGCGGCGGAACGGACCAGAATGCCGTCCTCTTTCGTCACGTCATTGCCAACCAGAAAGCGAGTTTGATCCAGATAAGCAAGACCGGCGCTGGCAATTTTGTTCAGAGTCTTTATGCGATACATATCGAATCCCTCTTTAGTTGTTTTTTTCAAAAGTCCGGATGAAATCACACAGCTTTTCCACACCCTCCACGGGCATAGCGTTATAAATGGAAGCCCGCATTCCGCCCGTCTTGCGGTGGCCCTTGAGATTAACGAATCCGGCCTCGGTGGCTTCCTTGATAAATTTGGCGTCCAGTTCTTCGCTGTTGGAGCGGAAGGTTACGTTCATACCGGAACGGGAGCCTACCTCGGTGGCACACCGAAACAGCCTGGAGCTGTCGATGGCGTCATACAGCATGCTGGAGCGCAGCTTCTTCTGCTTCTCCATGCCTTCCAAACCACCCTGCTCGAACACCCAATCCAAGGTCAGACCCAGCATATAGATACACCAGCAGGGTGGGGTATTATACATGGAGTCCTTCTCGATCATGGTTTTATAGTTCATGACCAAGGGCGTGTAGGGCAGCTCGTGACCGGCCAGGTCTTCCCGGATAATGACCACCGTCAGGCCGGCCGGGGCCATGTTTTTCTGGGCGCCGGCGTAGACAATGCCGTACTTGGAGACGTCTACGGGCATGGACAGGATGTCGGAGGACATATCACACACCAGGGGCACGTTACCGGTTTCCGGTACATAGTTCCATTCGGTGCCATAGATGGTATTGTTGGAGCAATAATAAAAATAGCTCGCATTCTGGTCCAGCTTCAGCTGATCCTGACTGGGAATGTAACTGTGATTGCGGTCTTCAGAGGAGGCGGCCAGGTTGATCTGGCCGTACTTCTGCGCCTCTTTGTAAGCCAAGTTGGAAAAGTTGCCGGTGACCGCATAGTCCGCTTTTCCGGTTTTTCCGATGAAATTCAGTGGGATCATGGAGAATTGACCGGAAGCGCCGGTTTGGAGAAGCAGGATCTTATACCCCTCCGGCACGTTCATCAGCCGGCGCAGCTTATCCTGGGTCTCCTCAAAGATTTGAAGGAAAACTTTTGACCGGTGACTCATCTCCATCACTGACATGCCGGAACCCCGGTAGTTGGTGATTTCAGACCCGGCACGCTCCAGTGCGGACAGAGGGAGCATGGACGGGCCGGCGGAGAAGTTGTAAACACGCTGGTCGCTCATTTGGGAGAACCCCTTTCAAAATAAAAAATTGCCCCGCTCCGAAAAATGGAACGGGGCAATTTTTTATTATAGTAAAGAGAAAACGGGGTGTCAATGCTCGAATGAGAAAATGAAGGGAAAAAGATCGAAATTTTTTCGGGTATTTCGTGGTGATTCACCACATTTGGATTAAAAATCTGCCCATAAGAGCCGAACATCCCCTTGCGGCAGGGAGAGAGACTGGTGGTTTTTCCGGTTGGGATCCAGGACGGACGGATGGGCGAGTCAGCTATCGCAATGCCCACTGAAGCATAAGTAGCAGGCCAAAGCCGGGTATGCCCAGCAGGCCCAAAACCAGAGCGTTGACCAGGTTGACCCCCAGACTGATGCCCAGCAGGTGGCCAATCTGGGCGAACAAGGCCAAAACGGCCAGACCCACCGAAGAGCGCAGAGCCAGCCGCACCAGATGAATCAGGGGGCGATGGAGCAGGAGGAGAGCGGCGCACAGCAGCAGTCCGGCCAGCCCCCAGGCCACATAGTCAGGCAGACCGGTCATGGTGTGGCCTCCAATTCTTTGACCCGCCGCAGCAGGTAATTGTATCGGGCTTGAAGCGCACTGATCTCAAAGACATAGGAGTCGATGAGATCGCCGTCACTGACGTTGTTGAAGCTGCCGTAAGCCTGATTGATCAGGGTGCGGGTGTGACTGAGGGAGGCCATCAGTTCCCGCCGCTCCGTTTCCCGAGGACTGTCCGGATGGCGGAAGAACAGGATCCGGGCTGGTTCGGTCATGGGCGTCACTCCTTTCGCTGTTCTGCATGTTATCATTGTATTGTTAGTTTGGACAAATATTCCAGCCTTTAATCCTGGATAACAGCGAAGAGAACGGATAAACTACGCATGGACGGCAGAAAAGCAGCGTTGCAGTCCGTATTCTGCCGCGTATTGCTCCTTTGGCGAAAGGCGGAAGAGGGGGGATGCCCCTTTTCTAAGCCGGTGCCGGAGCATCTTGAGGTCGGATATGACCTGAGCGGAGGGAGACGCAGCCGGAAAGGCGAGGTCTGAACGCAGTGCCGCGGCAAACGAAAGCAAACGCCGAACGCGGGAGCCTCTTTCCAAAAGACATTCTCCCGATGTTATGCCGTCCCATCGTGCCCCGTCCGGAATGAGAAGTTCCGGCCGGAAAATACAGCAAAAGGGCCGTCCTGGTAAACAGGACGGCCCTTTTGCTGTTTTGATTTACTGATCCAGCAGGTTTTGGCAGAAGGTGCGCAGGACCGCCGCCAGTTCACATCGCGTAATACCGCTGCCAGGGCGCAGGCTGCCGTTGTCATAGCCGGTCAGAAGCCCTTCGGCTACAGCCCACTCCAAACCTTCCCGGGCCCAGACCGAGGCAGAGCTTCCGTCTGTGAACCCGGACAGGGGTGTCCCGGTTTCGGTGTCCAATCCGGCGTACTTGGCATACTGCCGCAGCACCAGTGCCAGCTGCTCCCTGGTAAGGGGCGTGTTGGGAAGAAAACCGGAGCCGGTCCCGCTCATCAATCCCTTCTGACTGCACCAGGACACGGCGCTGTAGTACCAGGCGGATTCGGCCACATCAGGAAAGCTGGAATTTTCCGCCTGCTTCGACCCGCCCAGACGCCAGAGAATCTGGGCCAGCTGGGCACGGGTTACCGTCCCGCCAGGGGAGAACGAGTTTGACCCTGTGCCGGAGAAAAGGCCTTGCTCCAAAGTATACTCAACGGCGCCGTAGTACCAGGCGCCGGAAGGCACGTCAGAGGGCACAATGACGGAAGAAAAGAGGCGCAGGTAGTAGTAAAGAACATACTCTGTCTGATCCACCGGGGAGTTGTAGTGGAGCGACACAAGATAAAGCACGGTGTCCACCGACGGCAAAGTTCCGCCGGCTTCCGGAATGGCCTGGGCACTGCCCGCAGTGTTTCGCGTGTTCAGGGCGGCCTGCCCGCGGGCGGACAAGGCTTTGGAAGACAAAATATAGGTCTGTCCGCTGGTCAGCGGGTGGGTGGTACCGTCCCAGGCATGGAGCGCTCCTCCGGCAGTCATGCTGTCGCAGACCGGGGAATCTTCCCCGTCCAGCATTTCATAGACGCCGTCGCCGTCCAGATCCGTAAGGTAGTCCACTTCCACCCACACTCCATCGGTTTTGGGCTGGATGTAAAAGGAGGCTTGTCCGGCCACCCGGTTGATACTGCAGTCGTATCGGACCGAGTCGTCCATCTGGAACGTGGAGGAGCTGTCCCTGCGGTATAGATCCACGCGAAGATTCAGTTCGGGAGCATCGGTTGTTTTCGCGTCAATGAGAAAGGCCGCAAAGGTGCTGGCCAAAGGGTCGGCCGCTTTGGCAGGCAGGATTAGTGCAATGGACAACGCCAGTGTCAACGGCAGACACAGCCATTGCTTCAAGTTCGACATAAAGGGCTCCTTTCAAGGAAATATGAGAAAAGACAAGCAGTATTATACCCAAAAAATGACCGTTTGACAAGGGAGTGGAAAACAAAGGAAAAAGGAGGAACGTAAACCAAAAAAATAAATGGTTGACAGATAGAAAAAGCAAATGTATACTGCAAAAAGAAAATGGTTTACAACATGGGGAGGAGACCGAATGATACAGTTGGCGGAAGAGATTGTCGCGGGCCGCCGTCTGGGCAGGGAAGATGACTTGTCCCAGCTGGTGACTGCGGATCTGGATGCTTTGCGGCAAGGGGCGGAGCAGATCCGGCAGGCTCTGTGCGGTAGCCGGTTTGAGTTTTGTACGATCGTCAACGGCCGCAGCGGGCGGTGTGGAGAGGACTGCAAGTTTTGCGCCCAGTCCTGCCACCACCACACCGAGGTGGAGGAATATTCCTTTCTGTCGGAGGAGGAGATTGTGGCCGAGGGCAGACGCAATGAGACCGCCGGAGTCCAGCGGTATTCGATCGTGACGGCGGGGCGCGGGCTGCACGGAGAGGAACTGGAACAGGGGCTGTCGGCCTACCGCAGGCTTCGGAAGGAGACGGGGTTGGCGCTGTGCGCCTCCCATGGGTTTCAAAGCCTGGAGGAATTCCGGGCCATGAAGAAGGCCGGGGTGACCCGCTATCACGCCAATCTGGAGACATCCCGCCGATATTTCCCGTTTATCTGCACCACCCATACGTATCACGACAAGGTGGACAACATTCTCCGGGCCCAAGAGGCCGGGTTGGAGGTCTGCTCCGGAGGGATCTTGGGAATGGGAGAGAACTGGGAGGACCGGCTGGACATGGCGGTCAGTCTGGCGGAGCTTGGGGTGAACTCCATTCCACTGAATTTGCTGAGTCCTATTTCGGGTACGCCGCTGGAGGATCTGCCCCTGATCCCGGAAGAGGACGTGCTGCGCGCGGTGGCTATCTTCCGCTATGTAAACCCCGATGCCTGGATTCGCATGGCGGCGGGTCGCGGACGCTTTCCAGATGGCGGACAGGCGCTGTTTCGGTCTGGGGCCAACGCCGCCCTCACGGGAGACATGCTGACCACCACCGGCACCAATATGGCCGGAGATCTGGCGATGGCGGCCCGGATGGGTTATGACTTAGTGAAATAAGGAGCAGAAACAAAAATGGAAACAAATTCGAAAAGCAAAGTTTATCCTCTGGCCATGACGGCCGTGATGGCTGCGGTGATGTGTGTGCTGGGTCCCGTGGCCATTCCTATCGGACCGGTGCCCATATCGTTTACCAATCTTGCGGTCTATCTCTCGCTGTACATCCTGGGGTGGAAGCGGGGGACCCTCAGCTATTTGATCTATGTGCTGATCGGCATGGTGGGAATGCCCGTCTTTTCCGGCTATGCCGGAGGGTTTGGCAAGCTGTTCGGCCCCACCGGAGGCTACATCATCGGGTTTATTCCCATGGCGCTGATTGCCGGGTTGCTGATTGACCGGTATCAAAACCGGGCCATTCAAATGGCTGGTATGATTGTAGGCACCGCCGTTTGCTATGCCTTCGGCACCGCATGGTTTTGCTTCCAGGCCGGATATGCCTTGGAAGCGGCGCTGGGCCTGTGTGTGTTCCCCTTTATTCCGGGTGATCTGATCAAAATGGCGGCTGCTATGTCAATCGGCCCAATGATCCGCAGACGGTTGGTCAAATCAAAGCTGTACCAGCCGTGAATCTTTGATTTCCTGAATTCCATCCGGAAGAAATAAAAAGAACGCCCCCGATTGGGGGGCGTTCTTTTTATGGTTCTGTATTGAAATCCAGACTGGAAAAGGAACAGGGTAGGCCGACCACGCACTTGCCGCAGATGTTGGCCCCATTCGGGCCGCCCCGTACCCGATTTTCGCGGCATCGGTCGAAACACCGCCGGCGTTCGAATCCACAGGGACTGAGTGCATTTACTGTGCAGCGCTTCATACACAGTCCGCATGTGCCGCTGCGCTTATACAGACACCGCTCCAGCGTCGGACGGGGGTCGGAATCCAGAGGAAGGGTGGTGACAATGGAGAAATACCGTCCCACGCAACCTCTGTCCGAAATCAGCATATTGTTCATCCCAAAGGTACCGTGGCCGGCGATGTAGGCCACATGGCGCTGGGACCAGCGGCTTAAAATTTGTTGGTCGCTAATGCGGCCGGTGTCGGTGGGAACAACTGCCGTATCGCCCAGGCCACCGATTACCTGACAGAGGTGGAGGTTTAACTCCTCCGCCATCGTATTGGTGGCATGATAGGCCAGTTGCCACTCTGAGGAGGGATATGGACCGTCCAGATTGCTCTGGGCGATGGATGGGACAAAGGGGATAAACCAGGACAGGACGGTGCTGGCCTCGGGCAGGTAGTCCTGAGGCAGGTAGTGGCTGTCCACCACGATTTGGCGCAGTTTAGGGAAAAGCGGGTCGTCTGCCGCAGCATATTTGAGAATTGGCACCTCCCAGATCATGGGAAGCTGATGGTTAAGAGCATAGTCCTGGACAAAGCTCCAGGCGGCTCCGCGCAGGTACTCTCGCATACAAAGTCTCCATCCAATCTATGGCCTATTCGTCCTCAAGGGGTAGACCCTCCAAATAGCGCCGGGCAAGGTCGAACGCGTAGTGAGCGGTTTGAGTGCGCAGCCGGTCACGCATGAGACGGTTGCCCAGCTTCAGAGACCGGACGTGGGTACACTCCGGAGCAGCGATGGCCACAAACATGGTTCCAACCCCGTTGTCCCAATCGTCCTTGTCCGGACCGGCCACACCGGTGGTCGACAGAGCAATGTCACAGCCGAGCACCGTTCGGGCGCCCTCGGCCATGGCCAGCGCCACTTCGGCGGAGACGGCTCCAAACTGTTCCAGCAGATGCTGCGGGACCCCCAGGACCCCGGCCTTTACCTCATTGGTGTAGGACACTACACCGCCCTTAAAAACCCGGGAGGCGCCGGGCAAGTCGGTGAGCCGCTTGGACATCAGCCCGCCGGTACAGCTTTCGGCCACACCCAAGCTCAGGCCTTTTTCCGTTAAAAGCCCCTCAACGACCTCCTCCAGGGAAGATACGTCCACGCCGTAAACCTTTGAACCAAACAGCGCTTTGATCTCCTCCACGGTGGGCTGGAGCAGAGCCTGGGCCTCCTCGTTGGTAGCGGCCTTGGCGGTGACACGCAGCTCGCACTCTCCCTCCTTGGCATAGGGAGCCAGGGTGGGATTGGTCATGGCATTCATCTGGTCGCGCAGCTGGGCCTCCATGCTGGATTCCCCGATGCCGAATAGTTTCAGTGTGTGGGAGGCGATGACGCCCTCGGCCATGGACTGGAGGTAAGGCATTGCCCGGTAGCGGAACATGGGGCGGCATTCGCTGGGAGGGCCGGGAAGCATGATGACATGAACCCCGTCAGCCTGAAACGCACAGCCGGGAGCGGTGCCCCAGTCGTTGGAGAACACAGTGCACCCCTCGGGGAGCATGGCCTGCTGAAGATTGTTCTCCGTCATAGGGCGGCCCAGGCGGGCGAAGTAGCTTTGAATACGCTGGGCCGACTCCTCGTGATAGACCAGCTTCTTGCCAAACGCCTCGGCCAGCACGTTTTTGGTCAGATCGTCACAGGTGGGGCCAAGGCCGCCGGTGGTGACGATGATATCGGAGCGCTGTTTGGCGGTGGCCACCGCCTCTTTGGCACGCTGGGGATTGTCGCCAACCACGGTGTGGTAGTAGACGTTGAGCCCCAGCTCGCTCAGCCCCTGGGAAAGCATCTGTGCATCTGTGTTTGCAATGTTTCCCAGCAGCAACTCGGTTCCGACGGATAAGATTTCAACAATATGGGACATGAACAGGACCTCCAGAGTCGTTTATTTATTTTGATAGGTAAGCACCGCCGTTTGAGACGGGGTGTCCTTTGTGAGCGCCAGGGTATTGCCCGCATATCGCACCACGTCGGAGCGCAGCGCTAAAAAATCGTCCAGCCGTGCGATGACGTCGTAGCCAAAGGTGTCGGAGCGGTAGTGCATGGGAATCACAACCCGGGGGTTCAGTTGCTGCACAAGCGCCTGAGCCTGGGCTACGTCAATGGTGTAGTAGCCGCCGACTGGGATCAAAAGGGCATCCAGCCCCTGAAGCAAGCCCAGCTGCTCCTCGGTGAGGGGACAGCCAAGGTCTCCCAAATGGGCAATTCGCAGCCCTTCCGAAGAAAGAATGTGAATGGTGTTTGGTCCGCGCAGAGCGCCTCCCTCCGGATCGTGAAAGGTGGACAGCGTCGTCAGATGGAAGGAAGGAGAGCGCCCTGTTAAAGTGACCGCAGACCGGGCCCCGTGGTCCCGGTGTTCATGGCTGCACAGCACCGCGTCGGCGGTTAGCCTGAGTGGAGCGAGGCCTGGAACCGCACCATCCTGGTAGGGATCAAAAACCACAGAGCCATCCTCTGATTCTAATGTGAAACAAGAGTGTCCATTCCAAATTACGTTCATAGTGAGCCTCCTTTTGCTGCATTCCCAAAATTTTGGTGATTATGCATATTATAGCACGATGGAGTGGAGAAAAAAAGAAGGTGACGGGCTCATTTTCCCAGGGAGAAAAGAAAGTTTTCTCTTTTGAGGCCTTAAAATGTCGAAAATTAGGAGGCAAAGAGAAGATAACCTACCCCTAGACGGAGAGAAAGGGACATTAAGTTCAGCACAATGCCGAGAAAACACCCATTAAACCGAAACTAGCTATTGAAAACTCCGAGAAAATGGGTCGCAGATTGCTGTTTTGGCCTATTTTTTGAATTTTTTGCACTAATTCGACCAAATTACAGTTGAAATTATTTCCGTTTTGGAATACAATGATAGCCGCGTGAATGAGGAGGGGCAGCTGTGCTGAATATTGTACTTGTGGAGCCGGAGATCCCGATGAACACCGGCAACATTGCTCGGACCTGCGCCGCTACCCGAAGCCGCCTTCACTTGGTCAAACCATTGGGGTTTGATATCAGTGACAAGTCGGTCAAGCGGGCTGGATTGGATTACTGGCCGATGGTGGATCTGCGGGTCTACGAAAATTTGGATCACTTTTTTGCCCTTAACCCGAGTCCGGATCTTTGGCTTGCCACGACCAAAGCCCCAAGAGATTACACCCAGGCTGTCTTTCGACCTGACTGCTGGCTTATGTTCGGGAAAGAGACGGCCGGTCTGCCCGAAGATCTGCGCCGGACCTACTATGACCGGTGCGTCCGTATCCCAATGCGACCCGATGCCCGAAGCCTGAACCTGGCGAACTCCGTTGCAATTCTGACCTACGAAGCCCTGAGGCAGCAGGGATTTCCTGAGCTGTCCGGCGTGGGAGAGATGGCCGGAGAATGTTGAGGTGCATTCGGACGAAACAGGGTTTATCCCATCAAAGTTTATCCCTTTCCAAACGGTTTATTGCAGAAAGGAGTTTTTTCCATGAATTACAACAAGAAAACGGTCAAAGACATTGATGTCAAGGGCAAAAAGGTGCTGCTGCGCTGCGATTTTAATGTGCCGATGGCGAAGGACGGCAGCGGTGTCATCACGGACGACAAGCGAATTCGTGCCGCTCTGCCCACCATTCAGTATCTGCTGGATCAGGGCGCCGCGGTGATTGCGTGCTCTCATATGGGCAAACCCAAGGGGGTTGTGGTATCCGAGCTGTCCCTGAAACCTGTGGCTGCCCGTCTCAGTGAACTGCTGGGCAAGCCGGTGATCATGGCGGAGGATGTGGTTGGTCCGGACGCGCAGAAGAAGGCCGGCGCGCTTCAGCCCGGTCAGGTTCTGCTGCTGGAGAACACCCGTTTTGAGCCCGGCGAAACCAAGAATGATCCCGCGCTGGCCAAAACCATGGCAGGTATGGCGGAAGTGTATGTGTCCGATGCCTTCGGTGCGGTTCACCGCGCCCATGCGTCCACCGCCGGCGTAGCCGACTACCTGCCCGCCGTGTCCGGGTTCCTGATCCAGAAGGAGTTGGACTTCATCGGCGGCGCATTGGCCAATCCCAAGCGTCCTCTGGTGGCCATTCTGGGCGGGTCAAAGGTGTCCTCCAAAATCGGGGTGATCAACAACCTGCTGGAGATTGCGAATACGATCATCATCGGCGGCGGCATGGCCTATACCTTCTCTGCGGCTCAGGGCGGCAAGGTTGGCGACTCCCTGCTGGAGGCCGACTGGGAGGAATATGCAAACGACATGGTGAAAAAGGCCGGGGAAAAGGGCGTGAAGTTGCTATTGCCTGTGGACACCGTATGCGCAGACGCATTTGCTCCCGATGCCAAGTCTCAGGTGGTCAAGTGCGGGGAAATCCCCGACGGATGGCAGGGGCTGGATATTGGCCCGGAGACGATCAAGCTGTACTGCGATGCGGTGGCCGACGCCGGCACCGTGATCTGGAACGGCCCCATGGGCGTATTTGAATTCCCGGCGTTTGCCAAGGGCACCGAGGCGGTGGCCGAGGCCCTTTCCAAGACAAATGCCATCACCATCATTGGCGGCGGGGACAGCGCGGCTGCAGTGCAGCAGCTGGGCTACGCCGATAAGATGACTCACATTTCTACCGGCGGCGGCGCCTCTCTGGAGTTTATGGAGGGCAAGGAGCTGCCCGGCGTGGCCTGTCTGCTGGACAAATAATCAGCCTTGACATCAAACGGCAAACCAGCGCAGCGTATGCCGTTTGAAAAGGAGGAGCAAGGAAGTGAGTGGAGTTTTCCGCGAAACGGAAAACGAAACGGAACAGACTTTGTTCCGACGCGCCGGGTGTGGCCTATCTGCTGGACGCCTGGGCCATGACCGCCAACGGAAGAAGTTCCCCGCAGGAAAGTACGGGATCCGAATATGGAACTGTCTATGTCTTGTTAAGAATGAAAAATATGTTAGTTAGGGAGAGATCACTATGAATCGTCGTTATCGAAAGACCATCATCGCCGGCAACTGGAAAATGAACAATACGTTGTCCCAGACCAAGGCCTTTGCGGAGGAGCTTAAGCCCATCATGCCAAAGAGCAAGTGGTGCAGCGTGGTTTTGTGTGTTCCCGCGGTGAATATTACAAGTGCCGTCCGCCTGTTTAAAGACTGCCACATAGCCATCGGTGCTGAGACCTGCCATTATGAAGATCACGGCGCCTACACCGGTGAAATGACTGCAGAGATGATCAAGGAGGCCGGTGCCAAGTATGTGATCATTGGTCACTCTGAGCGCCGCCAGTACTATAACGAGACCGACTTTACCGTGAATAAAAAGACCCATGCCGCCATCAATGCCGGACTGATTCCCATCATCTGCGTAGGGGAGAGTTTGGAGCAGCGTGAACTGGGCGTCACCATGGAGCTGATCGCTTATCAGGTCAAGTGCGCCCTGGCCAATGTGCCGGCCGAGAAGATGCGTCATGTCGTGATCGCCTACGAGCCGCTGTGGGCCATTGGCACCGGCAAGACTGCCACGACCGAACAGGCTGGCGAGGTTTGCCAGGCTATCCGTGCCGTCATCCGCAAGCTGTACGGTGCCCACGTAGCCCGCTCTGTTACGATCCAGTACGGTGGATCCATGAATGCGAAAAATGCATCTGACCTGCTGACCCAGCCGGACGTGGACGGCGGTTTGATTGGCGGCGCGTCCCTGAAGCCCGCTGACTTTGTCCAGATTATTAATGCTGCCAATCAGGAATAAGAAGCGCCGAATTCCCGAGCAGGGGAGATAAGCCCGGAGCGGATGCCGGCAACCAGGGAGGGCCGCAGGCCCGAGTGTATGGCGGCGAAGTCGGAGGGGTTATCGACCCGGCGGCGAGGGAACCGAGGCGTGACAACCAAGAAGCGCCCGAGCCGTTGCGAGCCGTAAGCCTGGACCGGAGCGAGGAATGCAAACCAAGAGCCGCGCAGCGGGTCTGTTTGTGTTCCGAGTCGGAGGGAAGGCGAGCGT
>JBFWME010000048.1:14221-19202 GCA_050251755.1 Lawsonibacter sp.
GGAACAGCGCCGGAGTCGGAGAAGCTGTACCCCGTTGTGCAGCCGCCGCAGCGCGACAACGAAGCGCCGAATTTTCAAGCAGTACAATTCGAATTTTGCGCGAGTCAAGAAAGGGTTTTTATGAAAACACCTACCACATTGATCATTATGGATGGCTTTGGTCTAGCGGCGCCCGCTCAGGGCAACGCCGTTACCAACACCCCCACCCCAAATCTTGATAAGATTTTTGCAGAACGTCCCGGATGCCGCCTGTCCGCCTCTGGACTGGACGTGGGGCTGCCCGAGGGGCAGATGGGCAACAGCGAGGTGGGACACACCAACATAGGAGCCGGTCGGGTGGTGTTCCAGGACCTGCCCCACATCAGCCAGGAGATCGATACCGGAGCCTTCTTCCAGAATTCCGCCTTTTTGGATGCCATGTCCAACTGCCGGGAGTGGGGGAGTGCGCTTCATTTGATGGGGCTGCTGTCCGACGGCGGTGTGCACAGCCATATCAACCACCTGTTTGCCTTGCTGAAAATGGCCAAAGAACAGGGAATAAAAAAGGTGTATATCCACTGCTTCCTGGATGGCCGTGACGTTCCCCCTTCTTCCGGGAAGCACTTTGTGGAGCGGCTTCAGGCGAAACTGCAGCAGCTGGGCGTGGGCCAAATTGCCAGTGTGATGGGCCGCTACTATGCCATGGACCGGGACAAGCGCTGGGAACGGGTACAGCGAGCTTACGACGCCATTGTCTGCGCCCAGGCACCGTATGAGGCCGACCCTGCCGAAGCCGTTCAGAAGTCCTATGACGCCGGGGTAACGGACGAATTCATGGAGCCGGTGGTCTGCCTGAAGGACGTACCGATTCAGGACAACGACTCCGTCATTTTCTTCAATTTCCGACCTGACCGGGCCCGGGAAATTACGCGTTGCCTGGTGGATGAGGATATGAAGGATGTGGAGCGCAAGACCGGGTTTGTTCCCGTATTTTTCGTGTGTACCACAGAGTATGATGCCACCATGCCCAACGTCTCCGTTGCCTATCCGCGTCAGAAGCTGGAGAATATTTTTGGAGAGTATATCTCCAAGCTTGGGCTGACTCAGCTGCGCATTGCGGAAACCGAGAAGTATGCCCATGTCACATTCTTCTTCAACGGCGGCGTGGAGCAGGTATTCCCCGGGGAAGATCGGTGTCTCATTGCGTCTCCCAAGGTGGCTACCTATGATCTCCAGCCCGAGATGTCCGCCTATGAGGTCACAGAAGAAGCGGTCAAACGCATCCTCAGCGGAGCCTACGATGTGATTATTCTAAACTTTGCCAACTGCGACATGGTTGGCCACACCGGTGTGTACGAGGCGGCCTGCAAGGCCGTGGCTACGGTGGACGAGTGTGTGGGTAAAGTGGTGGTGGCCACCTCTCAGATGGGTGGCATCGCTCTGATTACCGCCGACCACGGCAACGCCGAGCATATGATGGAGCCGGACGGCTCCCCGTTTACCGCCCATACCACGAACCGGGTGCCCTTCTATATCGTGGGGGCCAGCGTCAAGCTGCGGGATGGCCGTCTGGCCGACATTGCCCCCACCATGCTGGATCTGATGGGTTTGGAAAAACCACAGGAAATGAATGGCGAAACCCTGATCGTGACATAACGTGCGTTCTGGTATGGCTTGGTTCCCATACAGGCCGGGCCGTGCAGACCATATACCCCCGAACGGCGGGATTGATTCCGCCGGACAATTGAAAGGAGTTTAAATTCCAATGAAGCAGATGATCGAAATTGTTGACGTAGTAGGCCGCGAGATCCTGGACAGCCGCGGGAACCCCACCGTAGAGGTAGAGGTGTATCTGGAGGACGGAATCATGGGCCGTGCCGCCGTGCCCTCCGGCGCCTCTACCGGAATTTACGAGGCGTGTGAGCTCCGTGACGGCGACAAGAGCCGCTACATGGGCAAAGGCGTGGAGAACGCGGTGAAAAACGTAAACACTGAGATTGCCGAGGCGCTGATTGGCACCAACGTGCTGGATCAGGTGGCCATCGACAAGATGCTCATTGATTTGGACGGCACTCCCAATAAGAGCCGCCTGGGCGCCAACGCCATTCTGGGTGCTTCTCTGGCCTGTGCCAAGGCCGCTGCCGAGTGCCTGGGCACCTCTCTGTACAACTACATTGGCGGGGTCAACGCCAAGCAGCTGCCTGTGCCCATGATGAACATCCTCAACGGCGGCGCTCATGCCACCAACAACGTGGAGATCCAGGAGTTCATGATCATGCCTGTCTCCGCCCCCTCCTTCCGTGAGGCGCTGCGCCGCTGCGCCGAGGTCTTCCACACCCTGAAGACCGTGCTGAAGGAGAACGGAACTCCCGCCGCCGGCGTGGGCGACGAGGGCGGCTACGCTCCCAACCTGAAGAAGGACGAGGACGCGCTGAAGGTGATCGTGGAGGCCATTGAGAAGGCTGGCTACAAGCCCGGCGAGGACTTTAAGATCGCCATCGACGCCGCCTCTTCCGAGTGGTGGAACGACGAGGAGAAGTGCTATATCCAGCCCAAGTCCGGAAAGAAGCTTACCCAGCAGCAGCTGGTCAACATGTGGAAGAAGTTTGCCGACACCTACCCCATTGTCTCCCTGGAGGATGGCATGGCCGAGACCGACTGGGAGGGTTGGGCGATGCTGACCCGCGCCATCGGCGACCGGGTGCAGCTGGTTGGCGACGACCTGTTTGTTACCAATGTGGAGCGTCTGTCCACCGGCATTGAGAAGAAGGTGGCCAACGCCATCCTGATCAAGGTCAACCAGATCGGTACCCTGACCGAGACCTTGGACGCTATCCAGATGGCCAACCGGGCCGGCTATACCGCCATCGTGTCCCACCGCTCCGGCGAGACCGAGGACGCCACCATTGCCGACATCGCCGTGGCCCTGAATGCTGGCCAGATTAAGACCGGCGCCCCCAGCCGCACCGACCGCGTGGCCAAGTACAACCAGCTGCTCCGCATCGAGGAAGAGCTGGGCGACATCGCGGAATATCCCGGCATGAAGGCTTTCTTCAACCTGAAGTAAGAATCAAAGGACCAGACACCGCCGCCCCAAGGGGCGGCGGTGTGTTTTTTGTCGCCCAGCTCTAGGGTCCCCAGCGAAACCCAGCGCAGCGGTTTCGCTGGGGAGAGGAGGAGCAAGGGAGCGCTCGCAGTTTTTGCCGTAAGGCGGAAACGGAGCTGAGCGGACTTTGCGACAACGAGGCGACATCGCGGAATATCCCGGCATGAAGGCCTTCTTCAACCTGAAGTAAGGATCAAAGTACCAGACACCGCCGCCCCTTGGGGCGGCGGTGTCTCTAAAAATACAAAAAAACGCTCCGGAAACACAGCGGTGTCCGGGGCGTTTTCGTGTGTTTAACAGGGGGGAGCGAACGAGCGTCCTGCCTTCGCGAGATGGAAGGGATGTAACGGTTATGCGGACTCGTCCGACGGCTCAGGCGCTTCCAGCTTTTCCACCAGCGCCCATTCCACCCGGCGGTCGCACAGCTCCTCCACCCGGATGCGCAGGCCGAGGGCCTCCACCACCGGGCGGCTGCCGTCCTCGGGAATCACGGACAACTGGGAGAAAATCAGACCGCCTAAGGTGTCGTAGTCCCGCTCTTCCTCCTCGGGCAGTTCAAAGCCGATGGCCTCTGCCAATTCTTCCAGGTCGGCGGAGCCGGACACCCGCCACTTGTTATTCTCAAGGCGGATGATATCCTGTTCCTCCTGGGGGTCGAATTCGTCATAGATGTTGCCCACCAGCTCCTCCAGCAGATCTTCCAGGGTGACCAGACCGCTGGTACCGCCGTACTCGTCCACGACCAGAGCCATATGGATTTTTTTGCCCTGCATGTCGCGAAACAGCACGTCGGCAGGTACCGTCTCCGGAACAAAGTAAGCGGGGCGAAGCAGCTCCTTCATCGGCTTTGGGTGAGGCAGGTGGAAATTGAGCAGATATTCCCGGGTGGATAGAACCCCGACGATATCGTCTACGTCTGCCTGATAGACCGGAAACCGGGACAAACCGGACTGGCGGATGGTGTCCACCACGGTGTCCTTGTCATCCGCCAGGGACAGCGTCACCATGTCGGTGCGGTGAACCATTACGTCCCAGGCGGTCATCGTATCAAACTCAAAGACGTTTTCAATCAGTTCTTTTTCATTGCTTTGAATGGCGCCGGACTCCTCCCCCTCCTCCACCATGGCCATAATGTTGTCCTCAGACACTTTGACCGTGCGGTGAAGCAGGCGGCTGATGGGTTGCCTTAAAAGCAGGATTACATTGCAAAGCAGGCTGATGCCGAATAATATGGGCCATATTTGGTCCCCAGGCACGGAAATTCCCCCTTAGAAATACGGATGAGAATAAATTAATACAACTTGCATGATAGCACAAAATCCGGACAGTAGCAAGGGGCAGGGGATCTTTTCACGCAAGACGGGAAAAGCAGGGCCGGCAGATAGTCTCAGATCTCTCTCAGCCTTATCCGTTCCAAACCGGTTCGACAGGCCGGCATTTTTATGTTCTGTTTCTCTGCCGGACGGGCGGCATCTACGCCATTTCCGCCGCACCTAAAAAAAAACGGGAAAGAGAGGGAAATGGCTTTTTTTATTTGGCACACCGGTACTCACGCTTTCTTTTTGCGATTGAAAAACAAAGCGAGCCTGTTATAATGAGGGGCGTGATGCAGGGCGGGAGATATCAGCTGTTACGTTGGAGCCGCATGTCGGCCAGTCCTGCGCGGATCGATAGAAGTGGAAATGGGAAAGGGGAAAACAGTATGCGTCCTGAATTGATTAGCCAGCCCATCACGGGCATTTGTTCCTTTGGAAGATATCCAATTTGCTTGGATTTGGATGAACTGAAGGCTGATTTTGGCGTTTTGGGAGTTCCGTTTGATATGGGGGTCGGCTTTTTAAGCGGCGCACGCATGGGCCCGCGCCGCATCCGGGAAGCGTCTACCCAATACGGCCG
>JBFWME010000049.1:0-18575 GCA_050251755.1 Lawsonibacter sp.
CGCACCTGCTCCAGCAGGATCACGGATTCCTTGGGCAGTCCGCAGTTTAACGGGGAAACTGAGATATGGGTTGGTAGCCGGGCCTTTCCTGTCTGGGAGGTAATGGCCGCAGCAATGATGGTGGGGCTGTGACGGTTTCCGGTATCGTTCTGCACGATGAGGACGGGCCGCACCCCCCCCTGTTCGCTGCCCACCACTGGACTTAGGTCGGCGTAAAAAATGTCGCCTCGTTTCACACTGTTATCCACGTACGTTCACACTCCGCTGGAAGGATAGTACGCGTTACAGGCCTTTGATCGGTCGTATGTAACGCTGTACTATGATTCTCCCACAGAGCGGCGGGAATTATACCTGTTTTCTCCACGGATACCGCCGCTTTCGCAGCGGGACCGGCCGGTCATGGTTTTTCCCGCCGCATCTTTGCACCCCGAAGGTTCTATCCTCCGACGCTCCATGCTATCCTATGTGTCAGCGGGGTGGGCGGTCACGCACGGGGACAGGCGTTTTTTATGCCTGTCCGTCCTATTTTTGCCCAACCTTCCTTCAATTTTCGGCTCCGTGGTCCAAATAGATGCGCGAGACCCGAGGAGAAAGATTGCAGAGTAATTCGTATACAATGGTATCGGTAAGCCGGGCGGCCCGTTCCGTCAGATCCGGGCCGTAGACCTCAGCCGTGTCTCCGGACTTTACATCAGCCAGGTCGGTGACGTCTACCATACACATATCCATACATACCCGGCCTACGATAGGGCAGGGCACACCATGGATCACCATGTCCATCTGGTTGGACAGCCGTCTGGGATAGCCGTCTCCATAGCCGATAGGCACCACCGCCAGCTTGGAATCTCGTTTCAGCGTTACGGTGCGGCCATAACTGACACAGGTCCCGGCCGGGATGTCCCTTACGGCGCAGACCCGGCTTTTTACCGTCATCACCGGCTCCAGACCGGGGCCGTCAAGCCCCTTCATCTCCGGCGCAGGGTAGTATCCATACAGGGCAATCCCGGGACGGATCATATCCATGTGGGTACAAGGATAGTTTAACACAGCGGCACTGGCCCCGCAATGGCAAATTGTGAAATGGACCCCACGTTCCTCCAGAGCGGCTCTTGCATCCAAAAACTGGGTCAGTTGATCCATCGTATATGCCTCACTGCCGTCGGCGTCGGAAAAATGGGTGAACATCCCCTCCGCCTTCAGGCCGGGCAGGGCGCACAACGCGGAGATCTGATCCAGCAGATCGGCGTTGTCCTCCCCCTTCCGCCAGCGAAAGCCCAGCCGGCTCATTCCCGTGTCCAGCTTTACATGGATCTTCAGTCGTTTCCCCGCCGCCTCGGCGGCGGCAGACAGATTCCATCCCGTCTCCAGATCCTCCACGGTCTGGGTCACATCATAGTCCAGCAAAAGGTCGGCCAACTCAAGCGGAGTTTCCCCCAGACAGAGAAGGGGCAGGGTAATCCCCGCCTCTCTCAGCTCTTTCGCCTCGGTCAGGCAGGCAACCGCCAGCATATCCGCCCCCAGCGCCTGGAGTTTTTTCGCCACTGGAACCGCACCGTGCCCATAGGCATTGGACTTCACCAAGCCCAAGAATTTGCAGCTCTGCGGGGCCAAAGCCCGCAGAGCGCGGTAGTTGTGTTCCAGGGCGTCTAAGTCAACCTCCGCCCAGGTTCTCATTTGTGTCATATCCGTCATGAATCTCCCTCTTATCCCATTTCAAAGTTTGAAAACTCACACAAAACAGCTCGGAATCCATCCAGGCTGATTTCCCCCCGAACCAGCGCATGAGTATCGGTGTCAAACCACAGAGCCATCTCCACTCCGGTACCCGGCTCCCCCTCCGGGTCGCCGCAGTCCATGCGCAGCAGGGAACCGCTCTCCCCCTCCTCCAGCGCGCAGTCCGTGATATAGCCCGACTTTACCGCGTCCATCAGAGCTGGGATGGCCGACACCGGAGTCAGCCCGTTCTCATCCAGCGGCCCGGTCTCCACCGACATGCCATCATACTCCAGCAGGCTGTCCTTCCCCGCCAGGCGGGCGGTGATGCCGGCCACAGTCTCCGGCTCGGACAGGGTCAAGACGGTTTCCTCTTCCGATGCTACCGCCGCCAGCCGATATTGATACACCCGCTGGCCGTAATCCGCGGTGACGGCTACGTCGGCCGTCCAGGCGGTGGCCTCCAGATATTCTCCCCGGATGGTCAGAGAAAGCTCCTCCGCCTTGCTTACACCTGCGCCGCCGGAACAGGCCGGCAGCAGCAGGAGGGTTATCATTGGTACGCAAAGCAGCAGTTTGCGCACATTGGACCTCCGTTTCTGAATGAACGTTGTGAATTCCTTGCCTGACAAACCTTACAAAATTTGCACCGCCGAATCTTTCTCTTGCCCTTCCCACTGCTCCTGCTCCCGGAGAATCTCCGGCAGGGCTTCAATGAGATCGCCGGCCGCCATGGCGTACTCGCCCAGCGTTTGGGCACACCGGTCACCGGCCATACCATGATAACACACCGCCGCGGCAGCCCGCTCCGCCAGGTCGGAGTTTCTCAGATGTTTTTGCCCCCACAAAGCGGCAATCATCCCCGCCAGCACATCCCCCGAGCCGCCCTTGGCCATCCCGGGGTTCCCGGTCCGGTTGACCCACGCCCGCCCGTCAGGGGAGGCGGTCACGGTTCCATGGCCCTTGAGCACCAACATACAGTGGTGTGCCCTGGCAAACTCCCGGGCGGCGGACAACCGATCCCGGATAGGCAGCTCAGCACCAGTCAGCCGCTGGAATTCTCCCTCGTGGGGGGTAAGGACAGTGGGCGCAGAGCGTTTGTCCAGAATATCTATATGCCCGGACAGGGCATTTATGCCATCGGCGTCCAGCACCACCGGAATGTTTAGCTGGGCAAGCAGCGCCAGCACCAGCCGCTCTGTTTGAGGGCTGCGGCCCAGGCCGGGACCAATCAGAGCCACATCGCAGCCGTTGGCCTTTTGAACGATTTCATGAAATTCCTTAGGCAGCGGGAACGGCATCGCCTCGTCGCATTTCACTGCCACAATGGGATAAATGTTCCGCGGTACCCCCAGAAACACCAGCCCTGCGCCGGTGCGGACGGCCGCCCGAGCCGCCAGAACAGGGGCTCCGGTGTAACCTTCGGAGCCGGCCAGGATGAAAATTTTCCCGAAATTCCCCTTGTGGGCGGTGCGGGGACGGCGGGGCAGGCGATACCGCCCCTTGTCCACCGCCTCCACCAGCTCTCCGCCCGAATCGCGGATGGAACGGACCAGGTCACCTGGAATCCCGATGGAAGCCACCCTCACCTCTCCGGTGTGGGAGCCGCCTTCCCCCAAGTACAGGCCTGGCTTTGCACAGGTAAACGTGACGGTCACCGCCGCATTCACCGCCTCGCCCAGCACTTCCCCCGTGTCTCCGTCCAGTCCGGAGGGAAGGTCGCAGGCCACCACGGGACAATCTTCCCGGTTCATGGTCTGGACCGCCGTCAAAAAGTCCCCGGCCACGGGCCGCTTCAGGCCCACCCCAAACAGCGCATCCACCATGCAGCCGCAGGCGGACAGCCAGGCAAGCGGCTGTTTCTCCAGAAGAAAGGTCTCCAAGGCACCCCCGGCGGCAATGAGTTTCTCCTCCATGGCCCGGGCGTCGGGCGTCATCTTTCCCCGGTCTCCCACCAGAAAAGCCCGGACCTCATATCCCATCTTGATCAGCAGACGGGCCGCGGCGATGCCGTCGCCGCCGTTGTTGCCCGGACCGCAGAACGCGGCCACACGCGGCACGGAACCGGCGCCGTCCGATGTTCCAATCGTCTGTGTGTTGAAGAAAAGCAGTTCCCGCGCCGTCTCGGCCACAGCCTGGGCAGCGTGTTCCATCAGCTCCAGGGAGGGGATGCCCCGCTCCTGGATGGCAATGCGGTCCAGCTCCTGCATCTGGGCCGTGGTGAACAAGCTCTGCACCGTAATGTTCTCCTTTCCGCTCAGCGCCCGCCTTGGGAAAAGAGGGAGCGTGCAACACGCCCCCTCCCCCATAGACGGATTACTTTAAAAATCCGTTGACAATCTGCTCCTCAGCCTCTTTTTCGGTTAGGCCCAGGGTCATCAGTTTGGTCAGCTGCTCCCCGGCAATTTTGCCGATGGCAGCTTCGTGAACCAGACTGGCGTCCAGGCAATTGGCCGTGACCTCCGGAATGGCGGACACTACACCGTTGTCCATGATGATGGCGTCGCATTCGGAGTGTCCATAGCACCTGGCGTTTCCATTGATCCGGGCCAGAAACACCTGCTTGGAGTCTCCCCGGGCCACCGACCGGGAAATAACATTTGCGTGGCAGGCCGCTCCGTCCAGATCCACGGTAAAGTCGGACTTAGCCAGCTGCTTGCCGTGGGTCATCACCTTTTCTTTGATAATCAACGTAGAGGCGGGGCCCAGCTTGGCACGGGTGGTGCGAACTGTAGAGTCCACCCCTTTAATCTGAGTGGTCTCCATCTCCATATAACTGCCCTCGTCCAGCTCCACCACGGTGGTAGGGTTCATAATGCGCTCACCCGCGCCGTCCCCCTCGCCGTAGTGCCGCTCCACATAGCGCACCTTCGCACGCTTCCCCACGTAAAAGGTATGCACTCCATCGTGCTCCGAGTTCTGCACCCCGCAGTTATGGATGCCGCAGCCGGCTACAATGGTTACGTCGCAGTCGTCTCCGATAAAAAAGTCGTTGTACACCGTCTCCTGCAGACCGCTCTCACTGAGGACCACGGGGATGTGAACCGACTCATGTTTGGTGCCCGGCCGAATGATAATATCAATGCCGTCTTTGTCCGTTTTCGAGACGATGTCAATGTTGGCCGTGGTATTCCGGGCAGCCAAACTGCTGTTCGCCCGGATGTTATAGGCGCCCTCCGGCACCTCATGAAGCTCTGCCACCTGCTCCAGCAGGCTTTTCTGGATTGCGTCCATAGATCAATACTCCTTCTTGGAAAAGATAAGTCGCTGGATCCGGCCGTCAGCGAACCTTGTCCGACAGCGCCGTACATACACTGGGATAACTCCCCAGCAGTTCCGGTAGGATGTCCTTCCCCGTGCCGTCCTGGTGCACCTGTCCGTCGGCCAGTACGATGATCCGGTCGGCGATGCTTAAAATGCGCTCCTGGTGGGAAATGATGAGGATCGAGCCGTTGATTTTCTCGTAAAGGTGCTCAAATACCTGGATCAGGTTGGAAAACGACCACAGGTCAATGCCCGCCTCCGGCTCGTCAAAGACAGACAGCTTGGTGCTTCTGGCCATGATCATGGCAATTTCAATGCGCTTTAGCTCGCCGCCCGACAGAGAGGCATCCACCTCCCGGTCGATGTAGTCCTTGGCGCACAGCCCAACCTCGGAAAGGTAGTTGCACGCTTCCGGTACCCCGATGTTTTTCCCGCTGGCCAGGGTAATCAAATCCTTTACCGTCAGCCCCTTAAACCGAACCGGCTGCTGGAACGCAAAGCTGATCCCCCTCCGGGCCCGCTCGGTCACCCCCAGATTGGTGATATCCTCTCCGTCCAGAAGGATTCTCCCCTCTGTGGGCACCAGGATCCCCGCAATCACCTTTGCCAGGGTAGACTTTCCGCCGCCATTGGGACCGGTAATGGCCACAAACCGCTCCTGAATGGTCAGATTGATGTCACGCAGGATGTCCTTGTTCTCTCCATCCTGCTCCACACCGTAGCTGATGTGCTGTAATTCTAACATGGATTGTCCTCCATCATATTTTTAGATGCTCCACCCGGGCCGTCTGTCTCCGTGTGTCCCAACACCGGGTCTTCACAACGCGTCTTTCTTATCAGGAAGTATTCTTATTTTATAACACAGAGGATTCTTGTCCACCCGAATTTGGACCGGTCGTCCCCGCTTCCCGCAGCGCCCGCATTTTGCTCAGCGTGCGGCGAACGCACGTTTATTATACTGATTTTCCTCTTGCTTTTCAATAGATTCTGTGTTATAAATAAAAAATAGTCCAAATTGCTGAGAACGGGAAAATAGCGGGCATACGCTCATCAGAGAAAGGTGGTCATCGGCTGAAAGCCGCCTTAGAGCACGATCGCTTGGTTCGCCCGGGAGCGGCCCGCGAGAGCGGGACGGAGCCCTCCGCCGTTATCGGAGGTCAGAGTGCGCATTTTCTTATGGGAAAACGCGAATGCGGGTGGTACCGCGGAAGGATTGCCTTTCGTCCCAGAATACCGGGATGAAGGGCTTTTTGCTGTCCGTTTTTCCCCGCAACCATGGTAATACAACATCTGAAAGGAAGAACACAGATGAAAGAACAATTGGCAAAGATCCGTGCCCAGGCCCTGTCCGCTTTTGAGCAGGCTGGCGACGGCACCGCGCTGGATGCCCTGCGGGTGCAGTACCTGGGCAAAAAAGGCGAGTTGACCGCGGTGCTCAAGCAGATGGGCAAGCTGTCTGCCGAGGAGCGCCCTGCCATGGGCCAGTTGGCCAACGAGGTCCGCGCGGCCTTGGAATCCGCCATCGAAGGCGCCGCCAAAAAGCTGGAGAGCGCCGCGCTGGAGGCCAAGCTAAAGGCTGAGACAGTGGATGTCACCATCCCGGGCGCCCCCGTTTCCATCGGCCACAAGCACCCCATGTATCTGGCTTTGGACGAGATCAAAGATATCTTCGTCGGCATGGGCTTTACGGTGCTGGACGGCCCGGAAGTCGAGCTGGCCTACTACAACTTTGACCGACTGAACGCCGAGGAGGGCCATCCCTCCCGGGACTGGTCGGACACCTTCTATTTTGACAAGGACAGCCGGGTCATGCTCCGCTCCCAGACCAGCCCCATGCAGGTCCACGCCATGGAGACCATGGATCTGCCCATCCGCATTCTGGCTCCCGGCCGGGTCTACCGCAAAGATGAAGTGGACGCCACCCACTCCCCCATGTTCCACCAGGTGGAGGGCATGGTCATTGACAAGGACGTCACCATGGCCGATTTGAAGGGCACTCTGAACACCGTGATGGAGCAGCTCTACGGCGAGGGCACCGTTACCCGCTTCCGCCCCCACCACTTCCCCTTTACCGAGCCCTCCTGTGAGATGGACGTGCAGTGCCACAAGTGCGGCGGCGTCGGCTGCCCCACCTGCAAGGGCGAGGGCTGGATCGAGGTGCTGGGCGCCGGTATGATTCACCCCCGGGTGCTGGAGATGTCCGGCATTGACAGCGAGGTATACACCGGCTGGGCTTTCGGAATGGGCCTGGAGCGCATGGCCATGCGCCGGTTCAAGATCACCGACCTGCGGCTGATCTTTGAAAACGACACCCGGTTTTTGGAACAGTTCTAATCCTCTAAGGGGGACGTTGTCCCCCCTAGATACGAAAGCGGTTCCCCGAGAAACCGCTTTCGATACCCCCCTCGCCTTTGCACGCAAAGGCGACCCTGGCCGCCGCGGCCAGGGGTTACGGTGTCCTGCGGCGAACTGGATTCGCCTTTGGACCTCATTTCATCTGTTTCCGCCTTCGTCGGAAACTCTGCGAGGCATTGCGGCCTTGCATCTCTGATACAAAGAGGAGGATATCCGGTATGAATTTAAGCCGTAAATGGCTCAGCGAATTTGTGTCCGTTGCAGCCGGCGAGAGAGATTTTTCCGAGGCGATGACGCTGTCCGGCTCTAAGGTGGAGATCACCGAGGATCTGGGCGCTGAAATTTCCAATGTTGTAGTAGGCAAACTTGTCTCCATGGAGCACCACCCCGACTCCGACCACATGTGGGTGTGCCGGCTGGACGTGGGCCAGTCCGAGCCTGTCCAGATTGTCACCGGCGCCTGGAACATCCATGTGGGCGACCTGGTCCCGGTGGCGCTTCACAAGTCCACCCTGCCCGGCGGCAAAAAGATTGAGAAGGGCAAGCTGCGGGGTGTGCTGTCCAACGGCATGCTGTGTTCTTTGAAGGAGCTCAACCTGGACGAGCGGGATTTTCCCTACGCCGTCATCTCTGCCGCCGCCCTGCTGGGCGACTATAAGCCTCTGGACAAGGAAAAGCCCTCCATCCCCGCGGATGTGCAGCCCGGCCATAATATCTACGGCCCCGTTGTGGCCGCTCAGGTTATGTCCGTAGAGAACGCCGGCATAAATCTCTGGACGTGCATCCTTAGCGACGGATCAGGCACCCCCCAGGTGGTTACTCCCTGTCAGAACGTCCACACGGGGGATCTGGTGGCGCTGAACACTAAGACGAATACGATCTGCACGCCGGACGACCTTCACGCCCAGCAGGCGGAGTTCCCCCACTGTATCCCGGACGGGATCTTCATCCTCCACGAGGAGGGGGTCCAGCCCGGCGACGACATCAAGCCCGTCATCGGGGCCGACGACCAGGTGGTGGAATTTGAGATCACCCCCAACCGCCCCGACTGCCTATCTGTCATCGGTCTGGCCCGGGAGGCGGCCGCCACCTTCCACGCCGACCTGCGCCTGCACGAGCCCGTGGTGAAGGGGGGCGGCCCCGGCAACTTGATGGAGCTGCTGGATGTGGAGGTCCCCGCCGCTGACCTCTGTCCCCGCTACACCGCCCGGATGGTCCGCAACGTACGGATCGCCCCCTCCCCCAAGTGGATGCGGGAGCGGCTGCGTGCCATGGGTGTGCGCCCCATCAACAATATCGTAGACATCACCAACTACGTTATGCTGGAATATGGCCAGCCTATGCACGCCTTTGACTACCGGTATGTGAAGGGCGGCAAGATCATCGTACGCCGGGCGGAAGACGGCGAGGAGCTGGCCACCCTGGACGGCAACGTGCGCAAGCTCAACTCCAGCATGCTGGTCATCGCCGACGACACCCGGGCAGTGGGTCTGGCCGGCATCATGGGCGGTGAAAACAGTGAAATTGCCTCCGACACCGTGGACGTGGTCTTCGAGTCGGCCAATTTCGACGGCACCGCCATCCGAAAGGCTGCGCTGTCTCTCGGTATGCGCACCGAGGCCAGCGGAAAGTTCGAAAAGGGCCTGGATCCCTTAAATACCCTGCCCTCCGTCAACCGCGCCTGCGAGCTGGTGGAGCTGCTGGGGGCCGGCGAGGTGATAGACGGCGTCATCGACATCCTCAACTATGTGCCCCAGCCCACCGTTTTGAAGCTGCGTCCCGAGAAGATCAACGCCCTGTTGGGCACCGACGTGGAAACCGCCGAGATGGTGCGCATTCTGGAAAAGCTGGGCTTTGGCGTCCGCGGCGATGACGTTACCGTCCCCTCCTGGCGCGGCGACGTGGAGCACTACTCCGATCTGGCCGAGGAAGTGGCCCGGTTCCACGGTTACAACAACATTCCCTGCACCCTGGTTCGGGGGGAGACCACCCGTGGCGGTTACTCCGATACGCAGAAGCTGGAGCAGACGCTGGGCGCGGTCTGCCGCAGCATGGGATATGATGAGATCATCACTTACTCCTTCATCTCCCCCGCCTATTATGACAAGATCCGCTGGGCTGCCGACGACCCCCGGCGCAGCAGCATGAAAATCTGCAATCCGCTGGGCGAGGACACCTCTATTATGCGTACCACCGTTCTTCCCTCTATGCTGGATATTTTGGCCCGGAATTACAACTTCCGCAACAAATCCGCCCGCCTGTACGAACTGGGCCGTACCTACTTTGAACGGGAGGACGGCATGGCCGACGAGCCCAAGGTGCTGTCTTTGGGCGCCTATGGAACCGATATGGACTTCTTCCGCCTGAAGGGCGCCGTCGAAGCCATTTTGAAGGAGCTGCGCGTGGAAAGTCCCTCCTTTGAAGCGGTGAACGGCAACCCCTCTTACCATCCCGGCCGCTGCGCCAGGGTACTGGCCGGAGGGCACGAGATTGGCGTTTTCGGTCAAATCCATCCTCTGACCGCTCAAAACTTTGGGGTGGAGGAAGCGCTGTTCTGCGCCGAGCTGTCCTTCGACGCCCTGTTCGCGGCCAGGGGCGAGGACCCCACGTACAAGCCCCTGCCCAAGTTCCCCAGCGTCACCCGTGACATCGCCGTGGTCTGCGATGAGGCGCTGACCGTGGGCGCCCTGGAAACCGCCATTCGCAAGGGAGCCAAGGGGTTGTTGAAGACCGTCTCCCTGTTTGACATCTATCGGGGAACCAACATCCCGGCGGGTAAAAAGTCAGTGGCCTTCAACCTGGTTCTCCGCTCCGACGACCGCTCTCTCACCAGTGAAGAGGCGGATGCCGACGTGAAATCCATTCTGAACACGTTGGAGGAGGAGTGCGGCGCGGTCCTGCGCTGACACCTCGCTGCAAAATAGGCTTCATAATCTGAGCGCGGGGCTGAGCATTTGCTCAGCCCCGCGTAGTTTGTCAAAACACATCGTTTTGCCGGCAAGACTTGCGTAATGGTTCCATACGCATTAAAATAGAGGAAAAATCAAGTTGGAGGCCATGTGTATGATTCGCTTTGAATGTGACTACGCCACCGGCGCCCACCCAAAGGTACTGGAAAAGCTGGTGCAGACCAATTTGGAGGCATGTCCCGGCTACGGCACCGACGACCACTGCGCCCAGGCCGCTCAGCTGCTGCGCGGCCTGTGTCAGGCTCCCAACGCGGGAATCCACTTTCTGGTGGGAGGCACCCAGACCAACATGACGGTCATCGCCGCCGCCCTGCGCCCCCATCAGGGGGTCATCTCCACCCGGATGGGACACATCAACGACCACGAGACCGGAGCCGTGGAGGCCACCGGCCACAAAATTCTCCCCGTGGCCAGCGACGACGGCAAGCTTACCGCCCGGCAGGTGGAGGAGCTGTGCCGCGCCCACTACAGCGACCCCACAATGGAGCATAAAGTACAGCCCGCCATGGTCTACCTCTCCCACCCCACCGAGCTGGGCACCGTCTACTCCCTGGCGGAGCTGAAGTCCATCCGGACGGTGTGCGACCAATACCATCTGACCCTGTTTTTGGACGGAGCCCGGCTGGTCTGCGGTCTGGCCGCCTCAGACATCACCCTTCCGGATTTGGCCAGGCTCTGCGACGTGTTCTACCTGGGGGGAACCAAGGCGGGTCTGCTCTTCGGCGAGGCGCTGGTCATCACGCAGGAGGCCCTGAAGTCCGACTTCCGCTGCCTGATCAAGCAGCGGGGCGGCATGCTGGCCAAGGGTCGGCTGCTGGGGGTTCAGTTCGAGGCTCTGCTGGAAAACGGACTGTATCAGGAGATCGGCCGGAAGGCAGTGACCCAGGCGCTGCGCCTGCAAAAGGCCTTTCTGGACAAGGGCTGGCCCCTGCTTATCCCGTCCCCCACCAACCAGCAATTTCCCATTCTGCCCAATCGTGCGCTCGGCGCTCTGCGTGAGAAGTACAGTTGGGAGGTCTGGGGCAAGGTAGACGAAGACCACTCTGCTGTCCGTTTCTGCACCAGCTGGTCCACCCGGGATGAGGACATTGACGCTCTCATCGACGACATCGCTTCCCTGTAAGACCGTTTGCATGAAAAAGCCGGGCCGCTCAAGCGGCCCGGCTTTTTTGGCTTTTTACTGCCCCGACATCAGCAGATACATCACGGCTTTTTGGGCGTGGAGACGGTTCTCCGCCTCGTCGAAGATCTCTTCGGCGTGGGCCTCGAAGACCTCGGCCGTAATCTCCTCTCCCCGGTGGGCGGGCAGACAGTGCTGCACCATACAGCCCGGGTTGGTCAGGGCCATCAGCCCATCGTTGACCTGGTATCCGGCAAAGGCCTTCTCCCGAACGGTCTTTTCCTCCTCCTGCCCCATGGAGGCCCACACGTCGGTAAACACCACGTCGGCTCCTGCGGCAGCCTGCCGGGGTTCCCGGACCAGAGTGAATTTGTGGGCCGGGTCGCTCTTGGCAAACTCCAGCACCTTCGGATCCGGATCATAGCCCTCGGGACAGGCCACAGACACCTCCATGCCGCACTTCAGGCCGCCCACAATGAGGGAGTTGGCCATGTTATTGCCGTCTCCGATGTAACACAGCTTCAATCCCTCCAGCACCGCCTTGTGCTCCCGCACCGTCATCAGATCGGCCAGTACCTGGCAGGGGTGGCTGAAGTCGGTCAGACCATTGATAATGGGAATTTTGGCATAGCGGGCCAGCTCCTCCACCTCTTGCTGGGCAAAGGTGCGGATCATAATTCCGTCGCAGTACCGCTCCAGCACCCGGGCGGTGTCCTGTACAGGCTCGCCCCGGCCGATCTGGCTCTCCTTTCCGGAGAGAAACAGGGCGTGGCCGCCCAGTTGAAACATTCCCGTTTCAAAAGAAACCCGGGTCCGGGTGGAATTTTTTTCAAAAATCATGGCCAGGGTCTTGCCCTTCAGATAGTCGTGCGCAATGCCGTGCTTTTGATTATACTTCAGCTGGTCCGCCATGTTTAGAATTTTAAAAATGTCCTCCTTGGACAGATCCAGCAGCTTCAACAGGTCTTTTGTCATGTAAAACACCCCACCAATGAGAATTCAGCGCGCGGAATTTCAAAAATCACGGAGTTATCCCAGGGTCTCCTTCAGGATGGCCAGCCCTTGGTCCATCTCCTCTTTGGTGATGACCAGCGGGGGCAGCATCCGAAGGCCGGGTCCGGCCGTGAGACAGAGCAGACCGTGCTCCACCAGCTTAGCCGCCAGTTCCTTATTGGTCTTTTCCCCCTTGACCTCAATGCCGATCATCAGACCCAGACCCCGGGTGGCCCCCAGGCAGGGCAGATCCATGGCCTCGATCTGCGTACGGAGGTACTCCCCTTTTTCTTGGACCTGAAGCAAAAACGCATCATCGATGATGTCCAGCACCTGACAGGCGGCGGCGGCAGCCACCGGGTTTCCGCCAAAGGTGGTTCCGTGGGTACCGGGTGCAAAGACGTTCCGGCACTTCTCGTTGGCCATCACGCCGCCGAAGGGCAGGCCCCCGGCAATTCCCTTGGCGAAGGACACCGCGTCCGGCTGGATACCATACTGCTGGAATGCAAACAGCGTGCCTGTGCGGCCCACGCCGGTCTGCACCTCGTCGATCAGAAGCAGCCAGTCCCGTTTGGCGCACAGGTCGGCCACCGCCTGGACAAACTCCCGGTCCAGCGGCAGCACGCCTCCCTCCCCCTGAACCAGTTCAACCATGACGGCACAGACATCGTGGCCGGCCACCGCCTTCACGCTGTCCAGATCGTTGGCGTCGGCATAGCGGAACCCTTCGGTAAAGGGGAAGAAATAATTGTGAAACACGTCCTGGCCGGTGGCCGCCAGTGTGGTGATGGTGCGGCCATGGAAGGAGTTGTGCAGGGTAATGACGGTGCCCCGCCCCTTCCCGTATTTATCAAAGGAATACTTCCGGGCCAGCTTGATCATGGCCTCGTTGCCCTCAGCTCCCGAGTTGGAAAACATCACATTGGACATTCCCGTCCGGGTGCACAGCTTCTGGGCCACCTTCACATAGGGTTCGGAATAAAACAGGTTGGAGATGTGCCCCAGCTTGGCCGCCTGATCGGTTACCGCCTTCAGCCAACTCTCGTTGGCATAGCCCAGCGAACATACGCCAATTCCCGCTGTGAAATCAATATATGCTTTGTTGTCCAAGTCCCAAAGAGTGGCGCCTTTTCCGTGGTCGATGGCCACGGGGAACCGGTTGTAGGAGTGCATCACGTACTGCTCATCCAGCGTCTTCAGTTCTTCAAACTTCATTGGTTACCCCTCTCCCGTCAGTTGATCAGCATCGTGCCGTTGCCCGCGTCGGACAGCAGCTCAATGAGGATGGAATGGGCCACCCGGCCGTCCAGAATAATGGCTGACTTGACACCCGAACGCACCGACTCCACACAGCAGTCGATCTTGGGAATCATGCCGCCGGAGATGACCCCCTCCCGCACCAAAGCGGGGACGGAGGACAGTTGCAGTTCCGGGATCAGTGTGGTTTCATCCTTTGGATCCCGAAGCAGACCACGCACATCGGTAAGCAAAATCAGTTTTTCCGCCTTCAGCGCCACGGCCAGTTTGGCGGCGGCGGTATCGGCATTGATGTTATAGGCCGTCTCGGCGTCCTCCCCCTGAGCCACGGTGGACACCACGGGGATGTAGCCCCCGTCCAGGGCGTCGGTGACGGGTCTTGGGTCTACATAGGTGATCTCTCCCACCATTCCGTACCGATCACCCAGCTTTTTGGCTCGAAGCATGGCCCCGTCCAGGCCGCACAGGCCAAGGGCCCGGCCGCCCAAGCGGTTCAGCGTGGCCACCAGATTTTTGTTTACCCGGCCGCACAGCACCTGTTGGACAATATCCATCGTCTCCTCGTCGGTGTAGCGCAGGCCGTCCACAAATTCAGACTTTTTTCCTATCTTGCTCAGCATCTCGTTGATTTCAGGGCCGCCGCCGTGGACCACCACCACCCGAATGCCCACCAAATTGAGCAGAATAATGTCGGAGATGACGGCGTGGCGCAACTCGTCGGAGACCATGGCATTCCCACCGTATTTTACCACAATGGTCTTTCCTGAAAACTTTTGAATATAGGGCAGAGCCTCGGCAAGGACCTGCGCCCGATCCACCTCGTTAAAAGACATGAGAAAAACCCCCCATTCTGTTCCGTGTCCGATCAGGTTCTGTAATCGCCGTTGATTTTTACATAATCATAGGTCAGATCACAGCCCCAGCATTCGGCGCTCTCGTTTCCCTCGTGGAGATCAACCGCGATCACCACTTCCTTTTCGCTTAAAATCTTCTTGGCCTTGTCCTCGTCAAAGGGCAGCCCGTCGCCCTGCCGGCAGACCAGGATATCTCCCACGGATGACCGGAAGGATACATCCACATGCTCGGGGCGGAAGGGGGCCTTGGAGTAACCCATGGCGCACAGCACCCGCCCCCAGTTGGCGTCTGAGCCAAACATGGCGGCCTTCACCAGAGAGGAGGCCACCACTGCCTTGGCCAGGCGCTCCGCGCTCTCCTCGCTGCGGGCGCCGGTCATTTTGCACGTCACCAGTTTGCTGGCTCCTTCGCCGTCGCTGGCGATGGAGCGGGCCAGATACCGGCAGACATAAGCCAGGGCAGTCTGAAAGCCCTCGTAGTCCTCATCTTTCCACTCAATCAGCGAGTTGCCCGCCATACCGTTAGCCAGCACCACGCACATGTCATTGGTGGACGTATCCCCGTCTACCGTAACCCGGTTAAAGGTCTTGGCCACTACCTCGTGAAGGGCATCTCCCAGCATTTCCCTGGTAATGGCGCAGTCAGTGGTGAGAAAGGCCAGCATGGTTCCCATATTGGGATGGATCATACCCGAGCCCTTGGCAATGGCGCCGATGCGCACCTCCTTGCCTCCCAGCACCAAGGAGACGGCGATCTCCTTCTTCATGGTGTCGGTGGTCATAATCGCCCGCGCCGCGGCGTCGGAGCCGTCGGTGTTCAGGGCGGCGGCCACCCGGGGCATCCCGGCCTCAATGGCCGAAATATTGATGGTCTGACCGATGACGCCGGTAGATGCCACGACAAAGTCCTCCGCCTCATGTCCGGTGGCAGCGGCGGCAGCCCGGCACATGGCCTCGGCATTCTCATGACTCATGGGGCAGCACGCGTTGGCATTTCCGCTGTTTGCCACGACACCCCAGGTTACGCCGTTTTCCAGATGGTCCATGGTGACGTAGATGGGGGCCGCCTTGACCCGGTTCAAGGTGTAGGTGGCGGCGGCGGCACACTCCTTTTGGGACAAAATCAGGGTCAGGTCGTTTTTGTCCGGACGGCTGCCCGCCTTGACGCCACAGTGGATGCCGGCAGCAGAAAAGCCCGTGGCGGCGCATACGCCACCGGAAATCTCTTTCAAAGTCATTGCTTCCCAACTCTCCTCTTTCTGAAATAATGGAGTCACAGGCTGAGACCGGCGGTCTCTTCAAAGCCCAGCATAATGTTCATATTCTGCACCGCCGCACCCGACGCTCCCTTGCCCAGATTATCAAACTGGGCGGTCAGCAAAGTCTGTTTCTCATGGCCGGACACCGTAATTTCCAAATAGTCCTTACCCGCCAGCGCATTGGTCGCCAAGCGGGGGGCGGATCCTCCGAAGGGGGCAACCCGAACCAGCTGCTGGCCCTCGTAGTAGGCACTAAGCATCTCATAAATGTCCTGAGCGGTAGGTGCTCCATGCAGCAGGCGGTTCTGGAGCAAAACCGAGGTAGCCATACCTTTATAGATATCTCCCAAAATCGGGACGAACACAGGAGGCAGCTCCAAGCCTGAAATCTTCTGCATTTCAGGCAGGTGCTTGTGCTTCAGTCCGGTGGCGTAGAGGTTTGGGGAATCCAGCAGGACGCTGCGCTCCGGGGCCTCGTACTCCGCAATCAGCTTTTTGCCACCGCCAGAGTAGCCGGTCAAAGAAAAGCAGGTCACGGGGTAGTCCCGGGGCAGAACGCCCAACTCCACCAGCGGGGCCGCGGTGGACAAAAATCCGGTGGCGTGACAGCCCGGATTGGCCACCCGACCGGCAAACTTAATGCGCTGGCGCTGGCCGGGAAGCAGTTCGGCAAAGCCGTACACCCAGCCCTCGGCAGTGCGGTGGGCAGTGGATGCGTCGATGACCCTGGTTTTTCCGTTCTCGATGAGGCTCACCGCCTCCACCGCGGCGGCGTCCGGCAGACACAGGAAAACAAGATCGGCGGCGTTGAGGAACTTCTTTCGCTCCTGGGTGTCCTTCCGCTTCTCTTCGTCAATGACGAGCAGCTCAATGTCTTCCCGCTCTCCCAGCCGCTCATAGATTTGCAGACCGGTGGTTCCTTCCTTGCCGTCAATGTATACCTTTGGTTTGTTCATATTTTTCACCTGGTTTCTGATTCTTCTTGGACCGGCTAAGCCTTCCCGCAAAAAGGGGAAGGCTTAGGGACAACAGTATGAAACCGGCCAACTTAATTTGCAACGCTTATTTGTGCGTGGCTACAAATTCCTCGATCAGGGCGATCTGCTTTTCCACCGACTCTCTCGCAGGGCCACCATAGACCTTGCGCTCGTTGACACAGGTCTTCAGAGCCAGCGCGTCGTACACATCCTCGTCAAACAGCGAGGAGATGGCGCGAAAATCCTTCAGCGTCAGCGTATCCAGGGTGTCCCCCGTCTTCGTGCACAAATTGACCAGACGGCCCACAATCATGTAGGCTTCCCGGAAGGGCAGTCCCTTTTTGGTCAGATAATCGGCACAGTCGGTGGCATTGATGAAGCCGCCGGCGGCCGCCTTGGCCATATTCTTGGGCCGAACCGTGAGGGTGTCCACCATGGCGCCGAAGACGGGCAGACACAGCTCCACCGTGTCGATGGCGTCGAACAGCGCCTCCTTGTCCTCCTGCATATCCTTGTTGTAGGCCAGGGGCAGGGACTTCATCATGGTCAACAGGGTGACCAGAGAACCATACACCCGGCCCGTCTTGCCCCGAACCAGCTCGGCCACGTCGGGGTTCTTCTTCTGGGGCATGATGGAGGATCCGGTGGAGTAGGCGTCGTCCAGATCCACATATTTAAACTCCCAGGAGCACCACAGCACGATCTCCTCAGAGAATCGGGACAGGTGCATCATCAAAATAGACAGAGCGGACAGCAGCTCGATGGCATAGTCCCGGTCGGACACGGAATCCATGGAGTTGTCGGTGGGCTTTCCAAAACCCAGGCTGTGGGCGGTGGCGAAGCGATCCACGGGATACGTGGAGGTGGCCAGGGCGCCCGCCCCCAGCGGGCACTCATCCAGCCGAACCCGACAGTCCTCCAGGCGGGTCACATCCCGCTTAAACATGTTGGCGTAAGCCATCATATAGTGGGCGAAGGTGGTGGGCTGGGCCCGCTGAAGATGGGTATAGCCCGGCATGACGGTATCCAGGTTGGCCTTTGCCTTCTTGACCAGTACCTCCTCCAGATCCAGAACCTGCCCGACGATGACCGGAATCTCTTCTTTCACATACAGGCGGGTATCCACCGCCACCTGATCGTTCCGGCTGCGGGCGGTGTGAAGGCGCTTGCCCGCATCACCGATGCGCTGGGTAAGCATGGCCTCGATATTCATGTGGATGTCCTCGTTATCCAGGGAGAACTCCACCTTGCCGTCCTCGATGTCGGCCAGGATGGCCTTCAGTCCGGCAATGATCTTTTCCGCTTCGTGCTCCTCAATGATGCCCTGTTTCCCCAGCATCGCTGCGTGGGCAATGGAGCCGGTGATGTCCTGCTGATACAGCCGGGCATCAAAGCTGATTGAGGAATTAAAATCGTTGACCAACGTGTCGGTCTCTTTCTGAAACCGGCCTGCCCATAACTTCATACAACAATTACCTCGCTTTTTATTAAAAATAGGAGATTGGAGGTGTTGGGGAGCGCCTCGTGATCTCCTATCTTCCCTGTCACGCCTCGCCTGTTCGCGACGCGGTTCAAGCCGTATGACTCTGCCGTAACCCATCCGGCCCTTCAGGCCTTCTTGGGCTTCCGGCTACGCTCCCGTCCTAGCCCGCTGCTCGCAACGGCTCGGGCGCTTCGTTTTTGCCACGCCTCGGTTCCCTCGCCGCAGGGGAGATAACTCCGATGACTCCGGGCAAACCCGGTCCGGCCTGCGGCCGCCCCTGGGCTTTGCCCGCGCCGAACGTAAGCTCCATCTACCCCGAGTGCGTCCCTCG
>JBFWME010000050.1:0-18157 GCA_050251755.1 Lawsonibacter sp.
GAGCGCTTGGACATCCGGACGGGCTTGCCGTCCTGCATCAGGTTAACCAGCTGCATCAGCACCACCACCAGGCGGTGGGAGCCGTCCAGGCCCAATCCATCCAGAGCGGCCTGGAGTCGGGCCACATGACCGTGGTGGTCGGCACCCCAGATGTTGATGGCCTGATCAAACCCACGAACCTCCAGCTTGTTGCGGTGGTAAGCGATGTCGGCAGCAAAGTAGGTATAGTATCCGTTGGCCCGCCGAAGCACGTCATCCTTCAGGTCCAGCTTATCCACCTGCTCCTGTGTCTTTCCTTCCCGCATGTACTTCTCTTTCAGCAGTTTGGTTGTGTTCAGCCACAGGGCTTCGTCCTTCTCATAGGTCCACCCGTTGTCGCTCAGTTTCTGAACGGTCTCAGCCACAGAACCGGATTCATGCAAGGAAGACTCGAAAAACCACTGGTCATACTCGATCCCGTACCGACGTAAATCTTCCTTCATCCTTGGGATGTTGACGGACAGACCGTATTCGGCCATCTTTTCCAGCCGCTCTTCCTCGCTCAGAGACACCCATGCCTCGCCATGGTCACTGTAAATGGCCTGCGCCAAAGCCTTGATGTCGTCTCCGTGATAGCCCTCCTCCGGAAACGCAAAGCCCTGCTCTCCCAAGATGATCTGCATATAGCGGGCGTTGATGGAGACGGCAAACTTATGGATCTGGTTGCCGGCGTCATTGACATAAAATTCCTTCCAGGTATCCCATCCGTCCCTGGCCAGCACGTTGGCCAGGGTATCTCCCAGCACACCGCCACGGGCGTTGCCCATGTGCATCGGGCCGGTCGGGTTGGCGGAGACAAACTCCACCATCACCTTCCGCCCGCCGCCCTCGTCGCCCGAGCCGTAGGCGGCTGCGCTGCGTTCCACGGCGGACAACACGTCGCCAAACCACTTGGGGCCCAACGTAAAGTTCAAAAAGCCCGGACCGGCGATCTCTGCCTTCTGAAAATAGCTTCCGCGCAGATCCATGTGGTCCACGATGGCCTGGGCAATGGCTCGGGGCGCCATATGAAGTGCTTTCGCCCCTGCCATAGCAAAGGAGGAGGCATAGTCCCCATGAGAGGTATCCTTCGGAATCTCAATGGTCGCGTTTACCTCCGCCCCGGCGGGCAAAATACCCGCGGAAGCCGCTTTTTCATAGGCCGCCTGGGTCAACTGGGCCACCTGCTGCCGGGCAGCCTGAATCATGTTTGACACGTCTATCACACCTTATCCTTGGTTATCTCGTTTCCTACTTTAGAAGGAAGCCTTCCGCTTCCTTTCCCTTCATTTGAAACAGGTTTCTCCCTGCGATCCTATGGTCGATCCCCCAAGTCGTCAGGCCGCCTTGGGCTCCCGCGTCTTTCAATCCTCGGCCGGGCAAAGCCCGCCCTGCGAAATCGAGATCGACCACGCTACTGCTTTAAGTGAAAGCCTTCCGCTTCCTTTACCTTAATTTGAAACAGGTTTCTCCCTGCGATCATGTGGTCAATCTCGATGGCGTAATCAATTTCAATGTCGCCTCCCTGGTCGTCCAGGTTGGTCAACAGATTGCGGGTATTCACCCCGACGGCCATCGCGCCATAAGGTGTATTGTACATGGACAGGTGACGGCGGCCCTTCTGGAAAACCATTTGGGCATTGACCTCTCCCACCCGCATCAGGGTAACCTGTTCTCCCTCCACCTGAATCGTGGTAAGCGTCCCTTCCAGACCGGTAAGCTCGCTTTCCTGATACGTCAGGGTATAACCGGAATCGTCCCGCATCAACCGCCCCTCCGTCACCAGTTCAATCGTATCTGGGTCGGAATCTTCATATTTTTGCATCCCCTTGATGGAGATGATGACGTCCTTTTCCATTTCACTGCCTCCAAAGGCTTCGTTTCCTGTCCACCCCAAGGGCAGTGTCCACAGGTGGAGGTATTATACACGCTTTCCCCTACGTTGTAAAGGGCAGGCGCTCAATTTCCAGCAGACAATATTTTATGTCATTTTCTTTCGAAAGACAAGGGAAAATTTCCATTGAAAATCCTTTTTTCTGATCGGTTCTCTATTTGACAAATGCACAACGCCGATTATAATATGTATTACCTGTAATTCTGGTCCCGGGAAAGGAGGTCCCGTCTGTGAATCTGGAATTGAATCACAAACAATTTCGCCGCCTGCTGGATCTGGTCTATATCGGAAACTGGATTTTAAACTCCACCCGTGAAGATCAGCGTTTTACTGACTATGACGAGGTGGAAACTTTAGTCTTCGGCAAGGCGGCCCTGGAAGGAATGCCAGCTCTCACCGAACTGAACCAGGGAGAGTTTGTCCCCTCCCGGGCTTTTGTAGAGGGCGGCATCCACGAAGCAATTGCAGAGTACGAAAACAACGTCTTCTTTGACATTCTGGCCGAGGATTTGGCTCGCCGTGACATGGATGACGCCCCGATAGACGAGAGCAACTACGCCGAATTGACCCGCCGCATCGACGCATATATTGCCGAATTTGAAGAACACGGCACCGACAATATTCTGGTAGATATCGACACCTGACCATGTTCTAGGGGGACTGTAAAAAATGCTCTTTAACCAAGATCGGCTGCGCGCGCTTCGGGAAGACAACCCCTTTTTGCCCAGCAGTGAGTTGGCCCGCCAACTGCTGCTGGATGCTCTGTTGGACGGGCGGCTGAAGCCGGGGTCTCATCTGAATCAGAACGCTCTGGCCGAACAGATGGGCATGAGCCGATCCCCTGTCCGAGACGCTCTGCTTCATCTGGCGGAAGAGGGGTTTGTATCCCACACGTCCCATGGCTTCCAGGCCCCTCTTTTAGATGGTCAGGATTTTGCCGATTTTATTGAATACCGCTGCGAACTGGAGTGCTTTGCGGCTCGGCTGGCTTCTCACTGCGCCACGAAGGCACAGCTGGAGGCAATCGAGCAAAACCTGGCGGACTATCAGGCCGCAATTGACCAGGAAAACCGTCCTGCAGCCACTCGGCTGGATTCGGCCTTTCATGCCCTGATCGGTGAGGCCTCCCAAAACCGCTATCTCCAGTTGTCCTATGTCCAGCTGCTGCGGCAAGCGCGGTTCAACCTTGTGCGATTGGTTCCCCACCAGAATGTCGTGTTAAATCTCCAGCGCCACCGGGCTATTTTTAACGCCATTGCCGCCCATAACGAGGCGGGAGCCATTGCCGCTATCCGTGAACACATGACCGACGCCATGCGTACCGCTCTTCGGGTTCAAACAGACCAGGGTCTTTGATTCACGGTTTTCACACCGTATTGACGAAACATGTCCCCGGTGTACCTGCTCAGGTACACCGGGGTGTCTTTTTGTTTCAGATTTGATACATTACTTTTTTATATGCTACACTGGCAAAACTGGAGGGAGGGTCATCTATGGATAACCAACTGACGGGAACCTTACTCCAGTTGGTGGAGCTTCAGGGTATGCTGGTGTTGATGATGGCTGCCGGCCTGCTTTTGGCCCGAGGCGGAATCATCACCCGAACCGGACGTCAGATCCTGTCCGACGTAACCATTCACATCTTCATCCCCTGCAATATCTTAAAATCTTTTCTGGGCGCTCTGGATTTGTCCATTCTCCGGTCCGGTTCTGTGCTGTTGGCCTTGGCCATGGTGCTGGAGCTGTTGTATGCGGTACTGAACCGGTTTCTCTATCGCCGCTTTCCTTCGGAGCGCCGGAAAATCTTGCAGTACACTACGTTGTCCTCCAATTCCGGGTTCCTGGGTACCGCCATCTCCGAGGGGCTGTACGGAGATTTAGGGCTGCTATATAACTCCATCTTTTTGATCCCTATGCGCCTTTTCATGTGGTCCATCGGCCTGTCTTACTTCACTACGGCTCCTTCCAAAAAAGAGGTGGTTCGCAAGGCCCTTTTCCACCCCTGCCTGGTGGGATTGTACCTTGGGTTGTTTTTTATGCTGACGCCCTTTCATCTTCCTCTTCTTTTGGATTCCACGGTGCGCTCCCTGGCTGCCTGCACAACCCCAATGGTCATGGTCATTACCGGATCCATTCTGGCTGACATGACACTCCGACATTTCTTCGACCGGGGTGTCCTCTACTTCAGTGTGATTCGTCTGGTAGGGCTGCCGCTGATCACTTACTTATGTTGTCTGTTCCTTCCACTGGACCCTACCGCCAAGGGAATCGCCGTTTTGATGTCCGGTATGCCGGGCGCAAGCACCACGAGTCTCTTTGCTGTGCGGTACAACAGTGACGCCCCCTTTGCCACCAGGTGCGTGGTGACCACCATTTTGTTCTCGGTGATCACCATTCCGGCCTGGAGCCTGATTCTTGCTTAAATCGCTCCTTTTATACACCGAAAGACCCCGGGGATCAATGATCCCCGGGGTCTTTCGTGTTCATCACAGTTCAGCTCTCTTTTCGCCACAGAAAGGTTATGAAGAACCACCCTGCCAGATACAGGGTAATGGCAGCCCCCGCCGAGGCGCCGATTCCATAGGAGGTCAGCAGACCGGCCACTCCCGCCACCACCGCTCCCACTACGGACAGCAGGTGATACTGGGCCATGTTCCTGGCCACATTTCGGGCGGCTGCCCCGGGAAGCACCAGCAGCGAATTGATCACCAGCAACCCCACCCAGGTCATGGACAGCGTGACCACCACAGCGATGGCCATGGAAAACACCGTCTCCTGCCAAAAGACCCGGATGCCCCGGCTGTCGGCCAGCGCCGGATGGACGGCAGACAGCATGAGCTGGTTAAAGGACAGACACCACAGACCAATTACCACCAGCAAAATCAAAGCCAGCAAGCCAATTTTGGCTGGTTCCACCGACAGGATGTCGCCGATGAGCAGGTTGTTGAACTTGGTAAAGGACCGCCCTCCCAGTGTGGACAGGAAAATACCCAGCGCCACAGCGGTGGAGGAAAACACCCCGATCACCGTGTCGCTGGCCAAGGCGGAGCGACGCCGAACCACATTAAACAGCAGGGCAAAGACCAGTGCGAAGAGAACGGCGGCCCAGGTGGGCTCCCGAAAGCCGCAGATGGCTCCGATTGCCATGCCGGTAAACGCAGAGTGGCCCAGGGCGTCGGAAAAGAAGGACATGCGGCTGTGGACCACCATCGTGGACAAAAGGCCGAACAGCGGAGAAATGACCAGCACCGCCAAAAGGGCGTGCTTCATAAACAGCATGGTTCCGGGCTGCGCCCACTCGAAGGGCAGCAGGGAAACCAGGGCGTACCAAAGTTCCATGGTTATTCCCCTCCCTTTCCCATGTGCAGATGGAAGGTCTCATAAAATTCCGGAGAGGACAAAACCTCATCGGGGGGGCCGGCTTTGAGCACACACTTGTTCAGCAAAATCACCTTGTCCGCAAACTGGCCCAAGGTGGCAAAGTCGTGGGTGGAAAGGAAGATGGACAGATCGTACTGGGTGCGCAGCTCGTCCAGCATTTCCAGCAGCTGATGTTCCCCTTCGATGTCCACCCCGGACAGGGGCTCGTCCAGAATCAAAATATGGGGCACCGGCTCCAACGCCAGGGCCAGCAGTACTCTCTGAAGCTGACCGCCGGACAAGGCCCCCATGGGCCGGTCCAACAAATCCTCTCCATGGACCCGAGCCAGACTGGCCGCCGCCTGATCCCGGTATCTGCTGGGCACCGGCAGCCACACCGGCCATTTGACGGTGGCGGCGGTAAAGAAGTCCAGCACCGACACCGGATCCCCCCGGTCGAAGCTTGGAGACTGGGGTACATAGCCCACCAGGGGGCGGCTGCCCCCTTTCACCGTACCGTCGGCCAGACGGATGGCGGGCCCGCCCACCGGAGAAAAGGTAATGTTGCCGCGGTAAGACAGCTGACCCAGAATGCTTCGGAACAGCGTGGACTTGCCCGCCCCATTCGGTCCGATAAGGGCAACGATCTCCCCACAGTGGAGATGAAAGGACACGTCTTCTAAAATGGAATCCCCCTGCAGGTTGACGGACAGCCCTTCCAGCTTCAGGCAGCAGGCATCCCCGCATCCGGAGGCCAATCTGCCGTGCTTCATCTTCCTCATGGCGTCACCTGAAATCCGTTGAGTATCGTCTGGATATTTTTCATCAAATCGTCCCCATAGTTGGACAAAGCGCTGTCCGGCCCGTCCATCATCATCGTCAGCTGGGCCACCTGGCAGCCTGTCTCCCGGGCAATGGCCTGAGCGGTGGCATCCGAGCCGTTCACCTCGGTAAAGATGACGGGAAGCTTCTGCTCCTCCACCAGCTTGGTCATTTCCTGAATTTCCTTGGCGCTGGCTTCGCTGCCCGCCTCCTCCTCAATGGCGGCCAGCAGCGGCAGTCCGTAGGCGCGGGCAAAATATTGGAATCCATCGTGAAAGGTGATCAGGCCGATAATTTCCGGACTACCTTGCTCCGCCAGAAGCTCTTTCGCGGCGCTGTCCCACGTCTTCAGTTCTTGGACGGCACCCTCCCCGTTCTGAAGGTACACCTCAGCGTGATCCGGATCCGCCTGCGCCAATCCGGCCTGTATGTTCTCCACCATTACGGCTGCGTTGGCCGGATCCATCCAAATATGGGGGTCCCAACGCTCGTGGTCATGGTCGTAATCGTGGCGGTCCCCTTCCTCCCCATCTTCGTGGTCATAGGCCAGATTTTCCAGCAGCTCTACGCCTTGGGAGCAATCAATCACCAGAGCGCTGGACGTGGCCAGGGCGTCCTCCATAAAATCTTCCAGCCCCGCGCCGTTCATGACGATCACGTCCGCCTGCTCCAACTTCTTCATGTCGTCCACAGACAGAGTATAATCATGGAGACAGCTGGCCTCTCCGGTGTTCAGCCGCTCCACCCGGACTCCCTCCACTCCGTCGGCCACAGCATTGGCAAAGAGATAGACGGGATACGTGGTGGCCACGATCATAACCCCATCTTCTTCCGGCGCCGCATTCGGGGCAGAATGTTTGAAAGAAGCGCATCCGGACAGCGTCAGAATCAGTGCCAGGATCAAACAAACAATGCGTTGTTTCATAACATACCTCATTTTTCTTTGGAAACCACTTGGAATCGATTTAGTATATCTTACTTTTCCAGTCTTGTAAATTCATTCTCGACAAAACCGGCCCTGTATTCCAAAATTTCATTCTGATTCGATTGGCAGGAAAGAGAACCCTGACGGTTCATCTCCGCACTAAGTGCCGCCCCTGCGGGGCGGTTGCGCTCCGAAACGCCCCCCGGGTCAGCCTTTCCAATGATTCCTCCCTCCAAACCCTTCGGATTGATGGTTTTTCAACAGGCTGAACGCCGGAGTCCCCTTTCGAAGACCCCGGCGTTCAGCATGCTGTGTCAAGTTCCATGAATCAGACGGTTTCCCGGCTCTTCGCTTTTGCAGCCGACGCGGCGCCGTGCTTCGGAACCGGCACAACCTTCTCTCCGTCGCTGTCGGCCGGTACCTGCGCGCTTCCCATGGAGATCGCATCCACGATTCCCCGGCCTTCGGCCTCCTTGGCATGCTTCTCCACATCAAGCCGGTTACGCGGACTGCGCACCAGGCAGCCGGCGCCCTGGACGCAGCCGCCGTCGCAGGCCATCCCTTCAATGAAATTTCCTTCCAACTTGCCCAGTCTCAGCTTGAGCAGTGCCATTTCGCACTCGGAAACTCCACTGCAGGGGACTGCTTTCAACGCAAAGTCCTTATCTTTGCCCTTCTCCTTCAGTACCTGAGCCACCGCCTGAGACACGCCGCCGCTGCGGGCAAAGTTACGCCCAAAGGAGCTGGCCTCATCCAGCGGTGCCTCATCCAGCTTAGTCAGATCAATCTCCTTCGACTCGAACAGCGCATATAATTCTTCATAGGTCAGTACACAGTCGATGGCATTCATCGTCCGCCCCAACTGGAATTCCTTCTTCTTGGCCACACAGGGACCGATGAATACCACCTTGGCATCCGGATCCTTTTCTTTCAGGTGCAGGCCGATCATTACCATGGGGGATGGGGTATGAGATACATACGGATCCAAATCCGGGAATTTCTTCTTGACATATCCCACAAATCCGGGACAACAGGAGGTTGTCAGCATTCCCTTCTCCAACAGCTCGTCGGACTCTTTATCCGCCACCATGTCGGCGCCCAGCGCCACCTCGGCCACACCGGAAAAGCCAAGCTCCTTCAGTCCGGCCACTACCTGGCCATATTTGGCCGGAGCAAACTGTCCGGCGATGGAGGGAGCAATGACGGCATAGGTCTTATAGCCCCAGTGCTCGCCACCCTGAATCATCTGGATGGCGTCCATGATCCAGGATTTGTCCTGAATCGCACCAAAGGGGCACTGGTACACACAGTTTCCGCAGGAGATGCATTTATTAAGGTCGATCGACGCCTTCTTGTCCGCCCCCATGGAGATGGCGCCGGCAGGGCAGCCCTTTTCACAGGGGCGCTGGGTTTTCACAATCGCGCTGTACTGGCAGGCGTTCAGGCACTTGCCACAGGTGATGCACTTGTCATGGTCGATATGGGCCCGGTGATTTACAATGGTAATGGCGTCCTTTGGGCAGGCATGGACACATCGAGTTGCCAAACAGCCCCGGCAGGAAGCGCTGACCGTGATCTCGGTAACCGGACACTCATCGCAGGCGATGGGCAAAACCTCTACCACACAAGGGTTAGTCTTGTCCCCGCCCATAGCCAGCTTCACCCGGCTGTTAATAATCGCCCGTTCTTTATAAATACAGCACCGCAGACTGGCAGTAGGTCCTGGGATGATTTTTTCCGGAATGTCCAATATGCCGACCTGTGTTTTGTCTTCCCAAGTCAGCCGGGCCACTTCTGCTAAAACAGAAGTTTTCAGTTCCTGGATTTTCGTCTCAAACGCACGCATACTTTCTCTTCCCCCTAACTCTTTCCTGCGTCACTGCATTTTCAGCCATTCATTTTGCAGGATTTGGCAGAGCTTCCTTCTTTTTGCAAGATTTCCTTCATTTTCGCCCATCATTTTACCTTACTCCCCTGAGGATGTCAATGTACAATTTCCACCATTTATTTCTGGTTTTTGGCTCCCTTTTAGCCGTTCTCCTTTGCTTCTCACCAACGGAGCCCCTTCGGCATAGTCTGGGATACAGATTCGTTGATACGGAGGGTCGGTCATGACTGCTTTACCTCACATCCAATATTTTCTGGGTGCCAATGCACCCACCGGCTTTTACTCCCTGTACCCCGAGTTGATTCATCCGGAAACAGCGCGGGCAATTTACATTTTAAAGGGCGGGCCCGGCTGCGGCAAGTCTACTTTGATGCGCCGCATCGGAGCCCGCATGGAAGAAGAAGGATTCGACACCGAATATATCCTGTGCTCAGGGGATCCGGACTCGCTGGATGCCCTGATGCTGCCCCAGTTGAACGTGGCCCTGGTGGACGGCACTGCTCCGCACGTGGTAGAGCCGAAATATCCCGGTGTAGTGGAACGATACGTCAACCTGGGAGACTGCTATCAATCCGATGCTTTGGCCGATCTGCGGCCCGATATTATGGCCTGTATGTCAGGCTGCAAAAGCTGTTATCAGCGGGCATACCGATGTCTGGGCGCTTCGGCAGAGGTCTTTGAGGATATGCGCTCCACACTGCTCACCGACGCGTTGTCCAAAAAGTTGGCCAAACGGGCACACGGCATTCTGTCCCGGGAGCTGAAGCCCAAAAAAGGGGCGGGGACCGGGAAAATCAAGCAGCGCTTTCTGGGAGCTGTGACTCATAAAGGCCCTATGTGCCTGTTTGATACTGCTCTGGCTCAATGTCCGCGGGTCTACGAGCTTGTGGATAACTACAGTTTGGCCCACGAGATGCTGATCCATCTGCTATCCGGAGCGGTCGCGGGAGGCTATGACGTGGTGGCCTGTTCGGATCCCATGGCGCCGGACCATCTGGCCCATTTGCTGGTTCCGGAAGCAGGGCTTGCGTTTCTCACGTCCACCGATTCGCTTTCCTTCCCCGGTAAGCCCTATCGGCGCATTCGTTTGGACGCTGCGGCAGGTAGTGAGCTTCTCCGCCGCAACCGTCCCCGACTCCGGTTTGCCCGAAAGGTCTCCGCCGCTCTCATGGAGGAAGCGGTGGACTCTCTGGCCCAGGCAAAGGCGATACACGATGAATTGGAGGCACTGTACAATCCCTTCGTGGACTTTTCGCTGGTGGAGCAAATCGCCCAAACAATTGGCGACAAAATCTTGAAATGACAGCGCCCCGGCATCTGAGGTTCTCAGATGCCGGGATGTTTTTTGCTTTTACCAATTAGCCAATGACCTTTTTGGCCACGTCCACGCTCTCCTTGGCGTCCTTGGCGTAGAAGTCGGCGCCGATCTGCCTGGCATACTCCGGGGTAAGCACCGCGCCGCCCACCACCACTTTGCAGGACAACCCCTCCTGGCGGAGCATGGCAATGGTATCAGCCATGCTCTTCAGAGTCGTGGTCATCAGAGCGGACAGCCCTACCAGGGGAGCGCTGTGCTGCTTAACCGTCTGGACCACAACGGCAGGGTCTACGTCCCTTCCCAGATCAAGAACGGTGTAACCGTAGTTCTCCAGCAGCACTTTGACAATGTTTTTTCCAATGTCGTGGATGTCCCCCTTGACGGTAGCCAGGACGACGGGGCCCTTCCCCATTTCCTGTCCCGGCTCTCCCGACAGCTGCTCCCGAATCACTTCGAAAGCTGCCTGGGCCGCTCCGGCGGACTGGATGAGCTGAGGCAGGAAAACTCGACCTGCTTCAAAGTCAGCCCCCACTCTGTCCAAAGCAGGAATCAGCACATGGTCCACGATTTCCATGGGGGTTCTGGTCTCCAGCAGGCGGCGGGTCGCCTCTCCTGCTTCTCCCTTCAGCCCGGCTTCCACCACCTGCCCCAGATCCCGTGTCTCCCCTTTCGGGGCAGATGCGGAGACCGGAGCGCCGGCAGTAATGGTGGTGGACACCTGAGCGTCGCCGTAGGCGGCGATGAACTCCCTGGCATTCTGATCAATATTCATCAGCAGATGGTAGCTGCGCACCGCCGCCATCATGGACTCGACATTGGGGTTTAGAATAGGCAGGTCCAGCCCCTGGGTCATGGCCATGGTCAGAAAGTTCTGATTGACCAGCGGCCGTGCGGGCAGGCCGAAGGAGATGTTGGACACCCCGAGCACCGTCTTCAGCCCCAGCTCCTGTTTCACCCGGCGCAGAGCCTCCAGCGTTTGGGCCGCTCCCTCCTGTTCCGCCGAAACGGTGAGGGTAAGGCAGTCAAGATACACATCCTCTTTTCGAATGCCGTAGGACAGGGCCCTGTCCAAAATACGCCCGGCAATGTCCAGGCGGGCCTGTGTGGTTTTGGGGATGCCGTTTTTGTCCAGGGTAAGGCCCACCACGGCGGCGCCATACTTTTTCACCAGGGGCAGGATGGCGTCCAAGCTCTCATCATCCCCGTTGACGGAGTTGACAATCGCCTTGCCGCAATAAACCCGAAGGGCGCCTTCCAACACCTTGGGATTGGTGGAATCCAGCTGGAGCGGAGCGTCGGTCACTCCCTGAAGGGCCTTGACCACCCGGACCATCATGTCGGCCTCGTCAATCTCCGGCAGGCCGACGTTCACGTCCAGAATGTCCGCTCCCGCCTCGGTCTGGGCCAGGGCCTGGTTGAGCATGTAATCCACGTCTCCCCGGCGCAGGGCCTCCTTCATCGCCTTTTTCCCGGTAGGATTGATGCGCTCTCCGATGACGCGCACCCGGTTGATGGGAACGGTGCAGGTTCCGCTGCACACAGCGGCCGGAACCGCTCTTGGCACGTTCTGAATGACACGTCCGTTCAGCTTCTGCTTTAGCAGCGCGATATACTCCGGCGTAGTGCCGCAGCAGCCGCCATACAGCTTGACCCCCAGCTCGGTCAGCCCGGCCATGCTGGAGGCAAACTCCTCCGCCGTGATGTCATAGCCCGCCCCGCCCGGATCTGGCAGCCCCGCATTCGGCTTGATGGCAATGGGCAGTGTGGACCATCGGGTCAGCTCTTCCACCAGGGGGGGCATCTCGCGAGGCCCCAGAGAGCAGTTGACCCCGATGGCATCCGCCCCCATCCCCTCCAGCGTCAGCGCGGCCGAAGCGGGATCACAGCCCAAAAAGGTCCGTCCCCGCTCCTCATAGGTCATGGTGACCATGACGGGCAGATCGCAGCTCTCTTTTGCCGCCAGCAGGGCGGCCCGTGCCTCCTGCAGGTCGGTCATGGTCTCTACCATGACCAGGTCGGCTCCGGCGGCAGCCGCGGCACACACCGCCTCCTTAAAAATATCCACCGCCGTTTCAAAATTCAGAATCCCGGTGGGCTCCAGCAGCTGCCCAACGGGCCCCAGATCCAGCGCCACCAGCGCCCGACCGGCCGCGGCCTGCTTCGCAATGGCAATGGAGGGTGCGATCACCTCCGCGGGAGTCTTTCCGGTTCGGGCCAGCTTCTCCCGGTTTGCCCCAAAGGTGTTGGCGCACAAAATTTGGGCTCCCGCCTCCACGTAGGCGCTGTGGATCTCCAGCAGCCAGTCGGGATGCTCCAGCGCGGCCAGCTCCGGCGCCTCCCCCACGGCCAGGCCTTTGGCCTGGAGCATGGTTCCCATGCCGCCGTCCAACAGAACGGGGCCGGCCCTTTTTAATAATTTACGAAATTCCACAATGCCCACCTGACTTTCGGTATTGACAGCCGTCGTAAGCGGGACAGCCCAGACAGCTGCGAATTTGTTTCTCAATGTTCTTCTCGGACACCCCCAAAATGGCGGTCACCGACTTGCGTGGAATCAGAATATGGCTGGCGCTGGCAGTCAGTCCCACCCGGCGGGGAGCATCCAGCAACGCCAAAAGGTCATTTTGCAGGGCCAGGGGCAGGTCCCCATAGCCTGGGCTGAATCGGAAGGGAAAGAAATAGCCGGGAAACATTCCCTGCAGTTGTGTCTCAATCTGGTCGCACACCGTTTCCACGGCGGCGGTGGCGGCACAATCCAGGGCCAGCGCACGGGCCATATCCCCGCTCTCCGCCCTTCGGATCAAAGCGTCCGCTCCTGCACCCAGTGTGGCGCAGAACAGCGCCGCCCGGCGGCAGCCCGCCAAATGGCCCTTCAAGCTCTGTCCGGGCAGCAGCAGGCCGCAGTCCAGACGGACGCCCGCTTCCTCCGGGGACAGCCCAAACACCCGATAGGCCCAGCGGGGCTGAATGGTCCGAAGCATCTCGGCGGCACAATGCTCCGCCAATGCCCGCGTGGCGGGATCGGCCTTTTCCGGAGGGCAGCCCATATACCGCAGAACCTCGTCGCTATCCAGTTCGGTGACGGCAATCAGCATAACCGGATATCCCCCCCTTCAACCGTTTACAGCAGCGTAATCCCCGCCGCCTCACAGGCCTTCCAATTTCGATCATCCCAGAGGGAGCTCTGTACCTCGCCGATGTGGGCCTTGCCCAGAAGGAACATCGATACCCGGGACTGGCCGATGCCACCCCCCATAGTTAAGGGCAGCTCGCCCCGCAGCAGCATGCTGTGAAAGGGCAGCGTCCGGCGGCTGTCACAGCCCGCAAGCGTCAGTTGGCGGGCCAGGCTCTCCGGGTCCACCCGGATTCCCATGGAGGAGAGTTCAACGGCCTGTCCGTTGACGCTGTCCCACACCAGCAGATCGCCGTTGAGCGTCCAATCGTCATAGTCGGGAGCTCTGCCGTCGTGGGGCACTCCGGAACGCAGCGCCCCTCCAATCCCCATGAGGAACGTCGTCGGGTGTTCCTTCACAAACGCATTTTCCCGCTCCTTAGGCGTCAACGTCGGATACCGGTCCTCCAGCTCCTGAGCGGTGAGGAAGGTAATGTCTGTGGACAGTCTGGGCAGCACCGACAACTGGGGAAAGACCGAACGCAGAAAATACTGGGTGTCGGCCAGAGCTTCTACAATGGACCGCACCGTTTCCTGAAGAAACCCGATGTTCCGGTCTTCCCTGGCAATTACCTTTTCCCAGTCCCATTGGTCCACATAGGCCGAGTGAAGGTGGTCCAGCTCCTCGTCCCGGCGGATGGCGTTCATATCGGTGTACAGCCCCTCCCCCACCTGGAACTGATAGCGCTTCAGCGCCAACCGCTTCCATTTTGCCAGGGAGTGAACCACCTGGGCGGTGTCATCCACCCCGCGGATCTCAAAGGCCACCGGCCGCTCCACACCGTTCAAATCATCGTTTAACCCGGAGGATGCCGCCACAAACAAGGGTGCGGACACCCGATGAAGGCGCAGTGCTCCGGACAGTTTGTCCTCAAACAGACGCTTGAGCAGGCCAATGCCCTTTTGTGTCTCGTAAATAGACAGCAGGGGAGTGTACCCCTGGGGAAGAGAAATCGGATTCATTGAAAGTACTCCTTTTGAACAATCATTCCATAAAATCCTCCCCATTATATCCAATTCACCGGGAAAATGCAATCCGTTCTTGCCAAGGCTTCGTTCTATGCGTATAATAATGTCTACTGAATAAGCCGCGCTGCAGTTTATTCCCGCGGCAACCACCGCGCAATTTGTTCATTATGGCTGTTCCCAACCATTTTGATCAAATGCAGACATTATTCCAATGCGTATATCCATTGGAGAGGTCCGCCACCCCAACGGATGGTGCAGGAATCTTGTGCCGTTCGGCGTAAACCGCTTGCTTTGACCAACGCCAGCCGGCCTTGGTCAGTCCACATAAGAATAGGCCAAACCACCCCCGGGTCTGTCCCGATGAAAGGAATTGCGCATGAAGTTGATCTCCTGGAATGTAAACGGCCTGCGTGCCTGTTTGAAAAAAGGTTTTCTGGATTTTTTTGCGGAACAATCCCCCGACTTTTTCTGCCTGCAGGAAACCAAGATGGTACAAGGTCAGGCGGACTTGGATCTGGGTGACGGCTGGCTGGAATACTGGAACTCCGCCGAGAAAAAGGGCTATTCCGGTACCGCTGTCTTCACCCGCCACGCGCCCCTTGCCGTTGCCTATGGCATGGACCAGGACCTGCATGACCACGAGGGCCGACTCATTACCCTGGAATATGAGCCGTTCTATCTGGTCTGCTGCTACACCCCAAACGCGCAGGACGGCTTGAAACGTCTGGACTACCGCATGCAGTGGGAGGATGATCTCCGGGAGTACCTGATGTCCCTGGACAAACAGAAACCGGTGATCTACTGCGGGGACCTGAACGTGGCGCATCAGGAAATTGACCTGAAAAACCCGAAGTCCAACCGCATGAATGCCGGTTTCTCCGACCAGGAGCGGGAAAAAATGACGGTTTTGCTGTCCTCCGGCTTCACCGACTCCTTCCGTTCTGTCTATCCCGACTTGACCGGTGCTTACTCCTGGTGGTCTTACCGATTCCACGCCAGGCAAAACAATGCGGGATGGCGCATTGACTATTTTATCGTTTCCGACCGGCTGCGCGACCGGATCAAGCGGGCGGAAATCCTCAGTTCTGTAGAGGGCAGCGACCACTGCCCCGTCCTGCTGGAGCTGGATTTGCCCTGAGCGATGCGGGTCCTCTGATAAAATAAGTTTTGTCCGTAAATGACCATGTCTGTGTTATTTTTCAAGAAAGATAGGCGATTCAAACCATGCGCTTTCAATACTGCCCCCACTGCGGAACCAAAACCAGGTTAAAAGAAATCGGAGACGAGGGTCTGGTCCCCTGGTGCGACACCTGCCGTCTTCCCTTGTTTCCCATGTTTGCTGCCTGCATCATCGCCCTGGCGGTGGATGAGCAGGGAAACGTGGCGCTGCTGCGGCAGGGGTACATCTCCTCCCAGTACTACGTCCTGGTCTCCGGCTATATGAAACCAGGCGAGTCGGCGGAGGAGTGCGCCGCCCGGGAAGTTCAGGAGGAACTCGGCCTGAACGTCAACGCCCTGTCCATGACCGGTACCTACTGGTTTGAGAAAAAAGACATGCTCATGATCGGCTTTTTGGCCCAGGTTCAAAAGCAGGACTTTCATCTGTCTCAGGAGGTGGATCAGGCGGTCTGGGTCACGCCGGAGCAGGCTTTGTCCATGGTAAATCCGGGCGGTGCCATCTCCCGTCAGGTCCTGGAGTACTACGTCAGTCACCGAACTCATCCGGCGCTTGTCTGATTGCGCAAAAACATAGAAAGAGGGAGTTTTATGAAATTACAAGAACTGTTCGGCAAGGGAAAAACTGTCTTTTCCTGTGAGGTATTTCCTCCCAAACGAAACAGCCCCGTGGACAGCATCTACAAAACTCTGGACGGCCTGAAGGACATTCACCCCGATTTCATAAGCGTCACCTTCGGTGCCGGCGGCTCCCAGGTCAACCAGACCACCCGTGAGATTGCCTCCATCATCCAAAACCAGTACCATACTCCCTCCATGGCCCACCTGACCTGTGTCGGCGCGGGAAAGGCGGATGTGGATTTGCTGTTGGATCAGCTGAAGCAGGACGGAGTGGAAAACATTCTGGCTCTGCGGGGCGATGTCAATCCAGACATCCCGCCCAAAACCGACTTTGCACACGCCAATGATCTGGTGTCCTATATTTGCGCCCACAGTGACTTTGGCGTGTCCGCCGCCTGCTACCCCGAGGGGCACCTGGAAAGCCCCGATCCGGTCAGTGACATCCTCTACCTGAAGAAAAAGGTGGACGCCGGCGCTCAGCACCTGGTCAGTCAGCTGTTTTTTGACAACGAGGACTTTTTCCGTTTCCTGGAGCGGTGCCGCATTGCCGGTATCACCGTTCCCATCGAGGCCGGCATTATGCCCGTATTGTCTCAAAATTCCATCCAGCGCATGGTGTCCATGTGCGGCGCCAGCCTGCCCCGAAAGCTGACCCGCATTCTGGCCCGCTATGGCGACCATCCGGAGGCCCTGCGGGAGGCGGGCATTGCCTATGCCATTGACCAGATTTCCGACCTAATTGCCGGAGGGGTGGACGGCATCCACCTGTACACCATGAACAGCCCCGGCGTAGCCCGCCAGATTGCCGACAGCCTTTCCTCTATCCGCAAGGTGTAGAATTCCCCCTCTTTCATCATTTTTTAAGAATCTCTTTGTGTATTTTGAATCTTTTGGTGCTATGCTGAGGGAGAACTTCAGAAGAAAAGGGGATCCCAAATGGGCAAGAACAAACAACAGTTCTCTCTCATCCTAGCTCTGGCTCTGGCAATTGGCGGCGGACTCTTTTTGTACCGCAGCGGTTTTTTTGCCGCCTGCACCTCTCCCGACGCGCTCCGGGCCTATATCGAGCGCTCCGCGCCCTATTCCGATCTCGTCTTCTTCCTGGTTCAGTTTCTCTCTGTTGTGCTGGCCCCCATTCCCAGCAACATCAGCGCTGCCGCAGGGGGAATGCTGTTCGGCACCTGGCCCGCCTTTTTCCTCACCTTCTTGGCCGTGATGGCCGGCTCTTTGTTGGTATTCTGGCTGGCTCGCACCCTGGGACGGAGCTTTTCCGACCGGTTTGTAAGCCGCCGCCTGTCGGAAAAGTATCAGGAGGCAATCCGTTCCAAAACCTCTATCTTTTTGGTGCTGGCCTTCCTTCTTCCCTATTTTCCAGACGACATCCTATGTATTTTGGCCGGACTGACGGACCTTTCCTTCCGTCGGTTTGCTTTTATTGCGCTGCTGACCCGCCCCTGGGGCCTGCTCTTTGCATGCGCCTTAGGCGGCGCCTCTTTTTCTGTCCCTCTGTGGGGGCTAGTCCTCATTGGTCTGTGCGGCGCGGCGCTGTTTGCTCTTGGCCTGAACTATGGGAACCGGTGGGAAACGGCCATCCTGGACAGACTCAGCAAACATCAGGACCCTTGAATTCCTCAGGGCAAAGGCGCCTTCTCCATCTTCCATGTTATCGGTTCGCTCAGCCCATCCATACAATCCACCTTTTGGAGCCGGAGATCCGGCTCCAAATTTTTTCAATTTCCTCTTTACAAACGCTTTTTGCTATGCTATTATATCTTTGTAATAAGAATTAATACTATTAGGGGGATGACTGTGGAACGTACAATACGACACAGCAAAAAACGCGAGGCAATCCTTTCGGCGATTCGAAGCACAAAGTCCCACCCTTCCGCCGAATGGGTCTATCAAACCTTAAAGCCCACTCATCCTGATTTAAGTCTGGGGACTGTGTACCGCAACCTGCTCTTTTTCCAGGAGCACGGCGACATTCAAAGCGT
>JBFWME010000051.1:0-18116 GCA_050251755.1 Lawsonibacter sp.
CACATTATTTTCCAGGAAATAGAATACCACAGGAACAGAGGGAAGACAAGTCGGGGGCGATCGAAACGCGGATTGCCTTCTGTGTGCAAAGCAGAGGAAGAAATGCCAAAGAAAAAGAAAGATTTTTGAAAATGCGCTTGACAAGTTTTCGTTCTTTTGGTATACTACCCCTTGCTGTTGGACAGCCACACTGATGTGCTGGTGTAGCTCAGCCGGTAGAGCAGCTGATTTGTAATCAGCAGGTCGGGGGTTCGAATCCGTCCACCAGCTCCACAAGTTCATATCTGGAGGAGTTCCCGAGTGGCCAAAGGGGGCAGACTGTAAATCTGTTGCGTCTCGCTTCGGTGGTTCGAATCCACCCTCCTCCACCAAAACCTGCAAACCCTTGTACCGCAATCGGTACAAGGGTTTTGTGCTGTCTGCCGATTGTAAAATAATCCCAGCTAAGCCGGACTGCCACAACAAGTTGAAGTTCCGGGTTCAACCGCTGTTTCAAATCTTTCGTTTAGGACGATATGGATTGGACGCTTCGCGGACTCAAACATGCCTTCGCTGTTTCACCGTGTGGAACCCAAGGGAAAAACAGCGCCGGGGGTTTCCGGTCATTCCAGGAAACTCCCGGCGCTGAGCACGCCGCAGGGAAGAAATGCATGCGTTATATTGGCTCTATGCTGCTGTGGCAGCTGCTTACCATTGAATGGTGACGATTGGTTTGATCAGGTCTCTGGGCTTGTCCTTCATCAGCAGGAGGGCCTGCTCCACCTGGTCCAGTCCTTCAAAGCGGTGGGTGATTAATTTGCTGGTATCCAGCCTGCCGGTTGTCATCAAGGAGGCCAGCTTTTCCATGCGCAGGCGACCACCGGGCATCAGGCCTCCGGCAATCAGCTTATGCCCCATGCCGCAGCCCCATTCGACGCGGGGAATCTGAATAAAGTCGCCCTCGCCCAGATAGTTCACGTTTCCGATGACTCCGCCTGGCTTGAGCATTTTTATGGCCTGAGCAAAGGTGTTCACGTCGCCGCCGGCAATGACGACACGGTCAACGCCCTCGCCATGGGTTTTTTCCATGACCTGATCAACGATATCCCCCTCCCGATAGTTGATGATATCGGTTGCTCCGTACTCCTTTGCCGCCTGAATACAGTTTGCACGGGATCCTACCGCGTAAAGGTGTGACGCGCCGCGCAGTGCCGCTCCGGCAACTGCCATCAGCCCCACAGGTCCGATGCCGATGACCACAACCTTGTCGCCGAACTGCACGTTTGCCAGTTCAACGCCGTGAAAGCCGGTGGGGACCATGTCCGCCAGCATACAAGCATCCGCCGGATCAATGCCGTCCGGAAGAAGGGCCAGATTGCCGTCTGCATCGTTGACATGGAAACGCTCCGCAAAAACCCCGTCCTTAAAGTTGGAAAACTTCCAGCCAGCCAGCATTCCGCCGGAGTGCATCTGATATCCGGCCTGCGCCTCAAGAGAATTCCAATCTGGCGTGATCGCTGGCACAATGACCCGATCCCCGGGCTTGAAGTCCTTCACCAGCGCGCCGACTTCGACCACTTCGCCTACGGCTTCGTGTCCCAGAATCATGTCACTGCGGTCGCCGATCGCACCTTCCCAAACCGTGTGGACATCAGATGTGCAGGGGGCGAGTGCAATTGGGCGGCAAATGGCGTCCATTGGGCCGCAGACCGGTACGTCTTTCTCAATCCAACCCGTTTTCCCGATCCCAAGCATTGCGAATCCTTTCATGTGGGTGCCTCCTTATAATTAATTTTGTTAATTAATTAACTATGCTTGGATTATAATAGATTGCAGATCAATAGTCAACTTAAATATTTGAATGATTAAGCCAAAAATTGAATGAAGCAAGCAGCCAAACCCCTGGTTGAACCGTACCGTATTTTGGCATTCACGTTGGATTGTGTTTAGAAACGGTGTTGATTACGGAAGACCTGAATTCAGACGATAAAGGAAAGCAAGATGAATTTGTTTTTTCAGAGTATGTCACTGTTTACAGAGGTCAATAAAAATCGTTGTGTTGGGGTCGTAGTCCACGGGTCTATTGTCGGCCTTTACACTCACGGATGTCCAGCTGGGCTGATTTTCAATCCTATTTTCCTGCCGATTGTGCAGACTTGGGGCAGGCCCTGTCCACTTTGGACTTGTAATATCCATAAATCTGTGTGTGGGCACACTGACTCCTTCTGTGGGCGTAATTCTGTTTGCGGGCTGCCGCATCAACGGGTGATAATTGAGCAGATCATCGGGCGGCTGCTGTCCTTCTTTGTGATTATCTTGTAAAAAACTTCAGCCTGTCAAAAAGTCCTTTGGATTTTTTAGCCGGCAGAAAAGCGGCCGAGAGGAATCCTCACGGCCGCTTTTTGAGTGGAACGGTTTCGCACAAGAAGTTCAGCCAGCCGTAATAAGGGGCTACCGCTCTGTACGGCGGCAGCCTCTTAAACCCTACAGGACGCTGCGGAGAAAACTGATGGTCTTTTCGTGGGAAGGGTGCTCAAACAGCTCTTTCGGTTTCCCATCTTCCAAAATCATGCCGTCGGCCATAAACACGACGCGGTCGGCCACTTCTCTGGCAAATCCCATTTCATGGGTCACACAGAGCATGGTCATCCCCTGTTTGGCCAGATTTTTCATTACATTGAGAACCTCGCCGACCAGTTCAGGGTCCAGGGCGCTGGTGGGTTCGTCAAAAAGCATGATCTCCGGTTCCATTGCCAGAGCCCTTGCGATGGCGACGCGCTGCTGCTGGCCGCCGGACAGCTTGCTGGGGTATACGTCCAGCTTGTCGGATAATCCTACACGGCCGATGATCTCTTCTGCCAGGCGCTTTGCGTCTTCTCTTGCCTTTTTTCGCACCAGGATCTGGGCGATCATGACATTTTCAAGCACGGTTTTGTGCGGAAACAGATTGAATCGCTGAAAGACCATACCCATTTCCAAAAGCATGGCTTTTTGCTGTTCCGGATCTGCTCGGTGCACCGTTTTGTTATGCTCTCGGTGAAGGAAAAGTTCGTCTTTCAGGAAGATCTTTCCGCTGGTGATTTTCTCCAGTTGGTTTAAAGAACGCAGGTAAGTAGACTTTCCCGCTCCCGAAGGGCCGATGATACAGATAACCTCGCCTTTTTTGACTGCGAGATTGATATCCTTAAGGACCTCGAGAGATCCGAAATTCTTGCGCAGATGCTCTGTTTTTAATATGTACTGATATTCACCCATAACTGCCTCCCTATTCGTAGATGGAAAGTCTTTTTTCAATCTTGCCAAAGACATAGGTAAAAACTGCAGTTATAACCAAATAGATGATAAGAGCCGGCAAAAAAACAAGATAATTCCCTTCGCTTGTCATGATGGTCTTGGAAATCGTGGTAATATCCATCAGGGAGATGGCAAACACAAGGGAAACGTCCTTGATCATCATGACAAACTCGTTGCACAGCGGAGGGATCATTCTTCGGATTGATTGCGGGATAATAATGGTTCGCATGGTCTGACCGTAACTCATGCCCAGGGCCTTGGCCGCCTCATTTTGTCCCTTATCAATGGACTGGATTGCAGCACGGACGATCTCCGCGCAATAGGCCGCTGAGTTTAAAGAAAAAGCGATCAAAGCAGCCACAAAGGCTCCTTTAAAAACAGCCTCTGTGTCGCTGGCACTGAATAAACCCCGCCATGAAAAGTGAAACATAATCGGGATGGAAAAATATACAACAAATAATTGAATCAGCAGCGGAGTTCCGCGGAAGAAAAAGATGTACGCACTGCTGATTTTACTGATCAGCGGGTTGGGTGAGATCTTGCCCAGAGCGAGAAACAGGCTGAGAATATAACCGATCAACATGGCTGATGTGGTGAGCAGTAACGTTAATTTGATGCCATGCAACACATTCTCGCCCACACCAAGCATCCGATACGTGTAATTTACCATCTGGCCAACAAATTTTCCAACCCCATCATTCGCAGGGTAGATTTGTCCTGCGAAACCCACATAAGATTCTTTGATGGACGCTGCGCCTGATGTTGAGAAAGAAAGATAACTAACCACACCAAGATTGTTGTATGTAATTGTTAAATGCTTCCGGGCACTGTCCTTTTCTTCCTCGATCACCTGTTTGACCGAATCGGAAGCGTGATCCATCATCGCTTCCTTAGACAGGTTGATCGCCGAGAGAATTCCCATAAGCGCCACAGCTGCAAGAGTCAACAGAACAGTTGTTTTTGTCGACCGGTTCCAGCTTCGTATATTTAAATATTTTTTTATCAATCTCATCATCATACCCATTACAGTTTTGTGTTATTTTTAGTTGCCACGTCCGGCTCTGCATGTCTCGATTCGCGGCGGGTAAATTATTTTTAGGCGCCAAACCACTGCGCGACGTTTTTCTCAAAGAATCCTTCGTTGGTCAGCTGCGCAATTGCGTCATTGATGGCGGCCTGAAGGGCGGTATTGTCCAGACCCATAGCAACGCCGAACTGCTCCGGCTCGCTTTCATCCTGGAATGCCTTCACATATTTGTCGGGGTTGGAAGCCAGATAGCCGTCTGCCACGGTGGAGTCAACAACAACGGCATCGACCTCGCCGTTTGTGAGCTGAGTAAAGCAAGTGGTTACTTTTTCATTTGCCGAAATGGTGCAGTTGATCGATCCGGTATTCACATAATCCGACATCAGAATATCTGAGGTCGTTTCCTTCTGCACCGCGATGGCAAGGCCATCCAGATCCAAAAAGTCCTGGATCTCACCGGTGAAATCAGACCGTACGACAACTGCCTGATAGTTGTTGATATACGGATCGGAAAACAGCATGGTTTCTGCGCGTTCGGGTGTAATCGTGACGGCGGAGATTACGCAGTCATAGTTGACATCGATGCCCTGGAAGATGCCGTCCCAGGCTGTATTGACAAAGTTCACCTCAAGGCCCAGTTTTTCCCCCAATGCGTTTGCAAAATCAATATCGTAGCCCACAGGAGTGGTCCCATCTTCCGCAAAATCTTCAAAAGGAGGATAGCCGATTTCAACGCCGATGGTAAGCGCGCCGTCGTGCATCAGCTTGAGGCCGGATGCAGTACTGGCTGCGGGTTGCGTACTTCCTGCGGAGGATTGGCTTGTATCCTGGCTGAATCCGCCTGTGCTCTGGCTGGAGTCCTTTGGTGTGCATGCTGTAAACAAAGCCAGCATTGCGGCAAGCAGCATCATCGAAAAAATTCTCTTTTTCATCTTCCTGTTATCCCCCTCAAATAAGTAAAAAACGAGCAGAGTTGTGCGATACAACTCCCTCGTTTGCATAAAAGGTATCACATATAAAAATGTATGTCAAGAGACAGGCCTATGAACTTCGAGCTTTTTTCGTATGAACTTTAAAGGAACATTCCAAAATACCCGCCTAAAAGGGGTGATACCGGCAGATGATATACGAACTGCGCCAGGGCGGCGGAGCAGCATTTGCAGTAATTCTTTTCTTATCGTTGCGTTCATGGTATATTAAATCATAATAAATTTTTCTGCGACCCCATTTTTTCAAAGAGAACTCACGAATGAAATAATAGAGGCCAATTCATTGGCACAAATTTTTAAGGATGTGAGTGATGTGTTTAAAACTGTGAAAAAAACTCTCGCCATTGCAAGCGTAGCGGCATTTGCGCTGTCTCTGGTGCCCGTGGCGTTGGCGGCCGGACCTGCAAAAGAGAATCGGAATAATTCCGGAAATACCCAGATGGTTCAGGCGCAGAGCATGAAGGCTGATTCTCAGGGCAACTCTTTGATGAAAGCGAACCAGGTCCAGAATAAAACACAGAAAAATAATCAGATCATGCAGCGCGAACGCGAAGGCTTCTGTGGTATGGAGTGGGAATGTGCTGCCGCAGCGATTGCGGGGCTGAGCGAGGAGGATGCCGAGACGCTCAGCACCTACATTGACGCATATGAGGATGCCGTGGCCGCGGCGCAGGCCGCGTTTGAAACGGCTGAGGAGGGTGCGGATCTGTCCGATTATCGCGAGGCGGTTTGCATGGCTCTTCAGGACTTGCTTGACGCAGCGGAGGAGGCGGGCATTGCCCTGGAGCCGGCGGCCTGCGGCCAGGTTAGTTGGATGAACGGCAAGGACCATGGGATGAATCCCGGCTCGGTTGCCTCATCCATTGCGAAGCTGACTGAGGAGGACGCCGAGACGCTCAGCACCTACGTTGACGCATATGAGGCTGCCGTATCGGCGGAGCAGGCCGCGGTTGAGACGGCTGAGGAGGGGGCGGATCTGTCCAATTACCGCGAGGCGGTTCGGACAGCCCTTCAGAATATGCTGAACGCAGGGGAGGAGAACGGCATCAGCCTGCAGCTGGCGGTCTGTGACCAGGCAAGCTGGATGAACGGCAAAGGCCATGGGATGAATCCAGGAGCGGTTGCTTCGTCCATTGCGAAACTGAGCACAGAGGACAAGGAGACCCTCGACACCTACATTGACGCATATGAGGATGCCGTGGCCGCTAAGCGGGCCGCGCTTGCGTCCGCAGTAGAAGGCACCGACCTTTCGTCTTACTGCGAAGCGGTGCAGACGGCCCTTCAGGATTTGCTTGATGCAGCCGCGGATGCGGGAGTCGAACTGATCCCCGTTCCCGTCTCGAAGTAACCGACCGGCACCATGCAGGGGGCGATCCCTATCCACGGTCCCCTGCATGGTGCGGGCAAAGAAGCGTATCAATTACAGAACGTTTTGGAAAATGGGTGCGAGAGATGAAAATGATAATTGTTGAATGTAATAAAAGATCGGCAATCGCGCTGAATGAAGAAGGTGCGTTTGTAAAAATTGCTCAGCGAGGGTATCGCATAGGGCAGACCTTGGAATCATTGCCCGCACCCAAACGGGTCAGGGGTTTTACCCGCGTGGCAATCGCGGCGGTTGTGACGGTACTTTTGCTCAGCGGAGCCGCGTTTGCAGCATGGGAGCCCTATTCCTATGTCACGATGGATGTGAATCCGTCCATCCAATACGCGCTGAATGTGTTTAACCGTGTCTTGTCCATCACTGCCGTGAATGAGGACGCCGAACCGGTTGTCCGCGTATTGAATCAGGAGAACACGAGTTTTCGTGGACTGGACGACGTCATTGAGATGACGATTGAACAGTGCCGCGCGGACGGCTATCTGTACCAGGACGATAAAGATTACGTTGTATTGTCGGTCGCGTCCGTCTCCAACCGCAGGACCGATGCGCTTGCGGAAACGCTTGAAGACCAAAGTTTTGGAGATGGCCTTATTTCCGCTGAGATTGTACCCTCGACCATTCAGGCGCTGAAGGAAGCGAATCGGGAAGGAACGACCCCGGGGAAGCTTGCGATCATCCGCAGGATGCAGGAAAGAACCGGCGACAGCCAGGGGCTTGAAGCCTGGATCGGCACTCCGGTGCGGGAAATTTTGAGGATAGAAAACGCCTTCTCCAAAACCGGTTCCAACGCTCTGGATGGCACGCAGTCCCAGCGTCCCAAGGACCAAGACGCTTCGTCGGCGACGGGACCTGCCGCCAAGCAAGGGATAGCGGCATCTAACACAGATCAGCCTGATCATTCCGGGACCAAGTCCAACGCGGATGCCTCCGCATCTTCTAAAACGTCCCCAAAAGACGAAAATACCCAGCAGGAGGAACTGCCGAAGAACGAGCCCGGCAAAAAACCGGACTTGTGCGAGGACGCCGCACCGGAGGAGGTGCAGCAGCAGTCGGAGAATGCGGAACCGCAGAATCAGGGCGGACAATCTGCGCCTGATGGGTCGGCCGGCGGCAGCGAAGAGCCGAACGTGCAGGGCTCCATAAAAAACGTACAGGCCAACGGTGCTTCCGGGAATGAATGATGAAACTGCTTTTTATGCCGGAACGGGCAGCGAAGGTTCCCGGTTTAACGGCGGTTCGGACAGCAATGCGGGTTTAAAAGCTGGCACCATAATCATAAGGATGGTACGGAAATGCGGCAGATAGACGAGGAAGCGGTCAAAGCATCTCAGGATAAGCGCGCAGAGGAGCTGTTTATTGCAAACAACAGGGCCTTTATTTTGCGCTGCGCATCGAAGCACACAAAAAAGTTTGTCACCGTCAGCGATGACGAGTGGTCAGTGGCGATGATTGCGTTTTCCGAGGCGTTAAATGCATATGACGCGGGAAAAGGGGCCTTCCTTCCGTTTGCCGACCTAGTCATCGGCCGCCGCCTTCAGAGTTATTTGCGCGCGGAACGAAAATTTGCCGGTGAAATGCCGGTCAATCCGTCTGTGTTCGAGGGCTGTGTGGAGGAAGATACCGAGGATACCGCCCTGCAGGCGGTCGTGCTTTCCCAGATTGTGAGCACAGAAGATCGCACGACTGAGTATGAAATTGAGGCATTGAGTGGGCTGCTTGCGGAATACGGGTTTTCGTTCCATGATCTGGTGTCTTGTTCGCCGAAGGCGGAAAAAACGAAGAAAAGCTGTGCCGCCGCGATTCAGTATATCCTGGGCCATCCCCTGATTTTGTCGGAGATGCGCCGCGCTAAAGTGCTGCCGCTGAAAGCGGTCAGTCTCGGCAGCGGAGTTACGGTAAAAATATTGGAACGCCATAGAAAATATATTATCGCATCCACGGAAATTTTGAACGGGGAATTCCCCAGCCTTTTCGAGTATCTCAGCGATATCAAAGCGGCGGCGCCCACAGAGCCGGGTTAACCGGTCCCCTGGGGATGGCGGTGGAGAATGATATGCGCTGCGATCCCTATGATGGGGTTGGGGATGACGTTCATACGGATTTAAAATGCGGGGAGCCTTTCAAAAAGGCATCCCGCATTTTTCATCCCTGAGCAGATTGCGGGCGGAAAAGAACTTGCAGCGTCTTCTTCCTGCGAGGTCTGGAACGTGCGGAGCAAGCACCTTGAAAACCTATAAAATCCATGCTATTATGGGGTATTAAAAGGAGGCGTTACCGATGAAAATTTCCACGAAGGGGAGATACTCTCTGCGCATGATGCTGGACTTGGCGGAACACCAGGGTGACGGCTTCGTGGCGCTGAAGGAGATTGCCGATCGGCAGGGCATCTCAAAAAAGTATCTGGAGCAGATTATTCCGATTTTGAATCAATCCAACATTCTTCAGACCAATCGCGGCTACCAGGGTGGATATCGGTTGGCCAGGACCCCTGATCGTTACACCGTTGGGGAGATTTTACGTACAACGGAAGGCGGTCTGGCTCCGGTGGCCTGTCTGGAGCGGAAGCCGAATCAATGTGAGCGGTGCGATAAATGCGCAACCCTGCCGGTTTGGGAAGGGTTAGAGCGCGTCATCAACGAATACCTGGATGGGATCACGCTGCAGGATATTCTGGAGCAGCGGCGGGATGGGAACTCCGACGACTACGTCATATAACCTCGGGCCAGCCGGAACGTGTACGGTGGCTTGCAGGAAAGCAGACGCTGGGTACGGGATACCGGGAGCTGCCCTACGCAGTTTTTTTACGATTTGGAGGAAATGTGTATGAAACGGGTTATTACCATACAGGATATTTCATGTGTCGGGAGATGTTCGCTCACGGTGGCGCTGCCCATCATATCGGCTGCGGGAGTTGAGACGGCGGTTCTTCCAACCGCGGTGCTGTCCACGCACACGGCCTTTCCGAAATTCACCTTTCGGGATCTGACCGACGAGATGGAGCCCATTGCGGATACATTTACAGAGCTTGGCATTGATTTTGATGCCATCTACACGGGGTACCTGGGGTCTTTTGAGCAGCTGAAGCTGGTCGAGCGGTTTTGTTCCACGTTTAAAAAAGAAAAGACAGCCATCTTCATTGATCCGGTTATGGGGGACAACGGCCAGCTCTATCACGGATTTACCCAGGAATTTGCAGACAGCATGACGGCGCTTTGCTCCAAGGCCGATTTGATTCTGCCCAACCTAACCGAAGCATCGTTTATGCTCCATATTCCATACCGGGAGGAGTATGACGAGGCATACATTCGGGAGGTGCTGGTGAAACTTACCGATCGTGGCACCAAACGCGCGGCGATCACGGGGGTAAGCTTTGAACCCGACAAAAGCGGGTTTTATTTATACGACGCCCAGACGCGGGAGTTTTGCAGTTATTTCAACGAGCGGCTGCCGGCTTCCTATCACGGGACGGGAGATATCTTTGCCTCCAGCGCACTTGGCGCCTATATGAGAGGGCTCAGCATGTCCGATGCATTGACCCTGGCGGTGGACTACACGCTGGAGTGTATCCGGCGGACCATGCTTGACCCGGAGCACCGCACGTACGGAGTGAATTTTGAGGAGGCGCTGCCGTTTTATATCAACAAGCTGACTGAATCGACGAAAGGGCAGGGGAGCGTATGACGCTGCAGCAGCTGAATTATGTCATCACGATTTCGGAAATCGGCTCACTGAACAAGGCCGCGGAAATTCTCTATGTCTCCCAGCCGTCCCTGACCAGCGCCATCAAGGAGCTGGAAAAAGAAGTTGGGATTGTAATCTTCAATCGAAGTGGAAAAGGCGTGACGCTGACCAATGACGGAACAGAGTTTTTGCTGTATGCCCGTCAGGTGTACCAGCAATATGAGTCGCTGCTTGAGAAGTATGGAAAGGCCGGCAATCTGAAGAAAAAGTTTGGTGTGTCCACCCAGCACTACTCCTTTGCAGTGAAAGCGTTTGTGGAGATGGTAAAAATTTTTGACACCTCCGAATATGAGTTTGCCATTCGGGAGACCAAGACCCGCGATGTGATTGACGACGTCAGCACCCTGAAAAGCGAGATCGGTATTCTTTATTTCAGCGACTTCAACCGAAAGATCCTCGACAAGTTGCTTTCGGCCAACCACCTGGAGTTTCACAAACTGATTGACTGCAAGGCGTATGTGTATCTCTGGAAGGGGCATCCGCTGGCCAAACACGCCACCATCCACTTCGACCAGCTCTCCGATTACCCCTGCCTGTCCTTCGAGCAGGGAGAGAACGGTTCCTTTTATTTCGCGGAAGAAATTTTAAGCACAAACGAGTATCAACGAACCATTAAGGCCTGTGACAGAGCGACTGTACTGAATCTGATGATCGGGCTGAATGGGTATACCCTTTGTTCCGGAATTATCTGCGAGGAACTCAACGGCACGGAGTATATCGCCGTTCCATTTGAAGCTGACGAACTCAACCCAAACAGCGCCATGGAAATCGGCTACATCAAACAAAAGAACAGCCTCCTCAGCAAAATGGGAGAGCTGTATATCGAGGAACTGAAACGATATCTTAATGAGCATACCAACCCAGAGCAAATATGCATCGATCAAATATGTTAACATGGAAACGGCCCCGGACAGAGCGTGTGGCTCTGCCCGGGGCCGTTTTCTGCGTCAAAGTCCGTCGTGAAATGGATGCCGGCAGTCCCGTATGCCGCGCATGGCGGGGGGATCTTAGCCCGAAGATGGCTGGAAAGTTATAGATTGAATCTATAACTTCGTATATGTTTCCCGTATTGGACGGGAGAGGCACGACAACCTATAATGAAACCACCTTGAAGAGATGCAAACGCAACGATACCGTGCAGCAACCCAACGTTTGATCCGGGAAAAGGATTCTTCAAGACCATTTTAGAACAGTGAATGAGGAGACATGAACATGAAACGGAAACTTTCCATTGTGCTGGCACTTGCACTTGCCGCTTTGGTAGGACTTTCGTCCTGCTCCAACCAAAAAAGCTCCGTTACCATCGCGGTTCCCAACGACACCACAAATGAAGCCAGAGCGCTTCTGCTTTTGGAAGATCTGGGGTACATCACCCTGACCGACGGCGTCGGGATCACCGCCACCGTCAAAGACATTGCGAAAAATCCATATAACCTTGCATTCAATGAAGTGGAAGCGGCGCAGATTCCAAATGTGCTGAACGACGTGGACTATGCGATCATCAACTCCAATTACGCGATTTCCGCGGGGATCAATCCGGTCAAGGATTCTCTTGCAATTGAGGGTTCCGCCTCGGCCTACGGCAATATTCTTGCCGTGAAGGATGGTAATCAGTCCGGCGACAAAATCAAGGCGCTTGTGGCCGCGCTGGAGAGCCAGCAGGTGGCGGATTACATCACAGACAGCTATGACGGTGCGGTGGTGAGCGTGGTGTCCAATCCGGGCGACGGCTATGATACCACCGTGGATTACGCGGCGCTCAGCGGGACCACAATCTCGGTTGCCGCCTCGCCCACGCCGCATACGGAGATTTTGAAGGTTGCACAGGATATCCTGGCCCAAAAGAATATTACGCTTGACATCATCGAGTATACCGACTACGTACAGCCGAACAACGTAGTGGAGAGCGGTGAGGTGGATGCGAACTACTTCCAGCATGTTCCGTATCTGGATGATTTCAATGCCGAAAACGGGACCCACCTTGTGTCGGCGGCGGTGATCCATGTGGAGCCAATGGGACTTTATGGCGGCAAGCAGACCAGCTTGGACGCCATCAAAAACTGAGAGAAGAACCAATTGGATGAGACGCATCGGTCGGCTTAGGCAAGGCGGCCGATGTGTTTTGCCCGGTTTTGGAGGGCAGCGAACATGATTGAGATCAAACATTTATCCAAAACGTTTTCTGGTGCCGACCATAAGGTTGAAGCGCTTCGGGACATTACGCTGACCATTGAAGACGGCGATATTTACGGAATTATCGGCATGAGCGGCGCGGGCAAGAGCACCCTGGTCCGCTGCATCAATCTGCTGGAGCGGCCCACCGAAGGGACGGTTTGCATCGACGGGCAGGACCTTGGTACTTTGTCCGAAGTTGAGTTACGAAACATCCGCAGAACCGTCACCATGATTTTTCAGGGGTTCAATCTGCTGATGCAGCGGACCTGCCTAAGCAACGTATGTTTTCCGCTGGAGCTGGCGGGAATGAAAAAGGCCGAGGCAAAAAAGCGCGCCCTGGATCTGCTGGAGCTGGTCGGGCTTCCGGACAAGGCAAACGCCTACCCCGCCCAACTTTCCGGAGGGCAGCAGCAGCGGGTGGCCATCGCCCGCGCGCTGGCGACCCAGCCCAAGGTACTGCTCTGCGACGAGGCGACCAGCGCTCTGGACCCGAACACCACCCATTCGATTTTAGAGCTCATCCGCGACATCAACCGAAGGCTTGGGATCACCGTCGTCGTCATTACCCATCAGATGAGCGTGGTGGAGGAGATCTGCAATCATGTCGCCATTCTGGACAATGGCTGTGTGGTGGAGACGGGAGACGTGGCCGCGGTGTTTTCCAGCCCGAGATCGGACGCGGCACGGCGCCTGGTCTTCCCGGAGGAGAGCGGAACGGCGTTGTCGGGCAATCCGGGGGAGCGGGTGATCCGGGTGGTCTTTCGCGGAGCTCTTGCGGCAAACGCGCCTCTGATTACCCAAATGGCCATGGACGAAGCCATTGCAGCCAATATTCTATATGCCTCTACCCGCTGTATCGGAGAAAAGGTATACGGGAACATGCTGCTTGGTCTGCCGGACGACGAGGCCGTGCTGCAGCGAGCCAGGCGTTATCTGAGCCAAACCCGGAATATTTTGGTGGAGGAGGTCGAAACCCATGCTTGAAAAACTGTTTTCCCCGGACGTCATCGCCGAGGCGCTGACGATCCTGAGAGAAGACATCCCCCTTGCGCTGTGGGAAACCGTTTATGTGACCCTGATTGCCACCCTGTTTGCGATGGTGATTGGGCTGCCCCTTGGCGTGTTGCTGGTTGCCGGGGAAAAGAACGGGATCCTGCCCCTGCCGCGGGGCTTGCTGCATGGGCTGAATGTGTGCATCAACTTGCTTCGGTCTGTCCCCTTTCTGATCTTGATGATTATGGTCTTTCCCCTGACGCGGCTGCTCGTCGGAACGGTGGTTGGCACCACGGCGTCTATTGTGCCGCTGGTGATTGCCGCCTTCCCGTTTATCGCACGGCTTGTGGAGAGCAGTCTGCGTGAATTGAACCCCAACATCATTGAGGCAGCGCAGAGCATGGGTGCGTCTCCGATGCAAATCATTTGGAAGGTGATGCTTCCGGAGAGCGTGCCGTCTCTTGTTTCCAACGCCACCATTGCCATTACAACCATCCTTGGCTATACCGCTATGAGCGGAATCCTCGGTGGAGGCGGTCTTGGGAAAATTGCGATCAATTATGGATATTATCGCTATAAATATCTCGTCATGCTGATGGCGGTGATTATTTTGATTCTCTTGGTTCAGGTGTTCCAAAGCATCGGAACCGCTCTGGCTTCAAAATGTGACAAACGGATTCGGCATTGACACGGTCAGACATCTGAGAAAATCAGCATTGCCATGCAAATACAAAGCAGCCTGAGACAGCAAGTTTCTGTCTCGGGCTGTTTGATTTGGAACGCAAAGGGCCTCTGGAATAGAACCGCTGACCCGAAGGGAAAAAGCGAAAGGCCGAAGCGGGAGGGAACCGCTTCGGCCTTTTGGGTTATGGATAGAGGGGGAAAAAATTCAATGATACGGCTTACTCTGCAAACATTGGAGTGGAGAGATAGCGCTCGCCGGTATCCGGCAAAAGAACCACGATGTTCTTGCCCTTGTTTTCTGGGCGTTTTGCCAGCACGGTGGCGGCATACACCGCGGCGCCGGAAGAAATCCCCACCAGAAGACCTTCTGCCCGGGCGATGGCGCGCCCGGTTTCAAATGCGGCTTCATGCTCTACGGCAATAATCTCATCATAAATGCTTGTGTTCAGCGTGTCCGGCACAAAGCCGGCACCGATGCCCTGAATTTTATGAGGACCGGGGGTCCCTTTGGATAAAACGGGGGAAGCGGCGGGCTCCACCGCAACGATTTTCACATTGGGGTTTTTGAATTTTAAATATTCGCCTGCGCCAGAAATGGTTCCGCCGGTACCGACACCTGCGACAAAGAGATCCACCTTACCGTCCGTGTCAGTCCAGATTTCGGGGCCCGTGGTTTCGCGGTGCACCTTTGGATTGGCAGCGTTGGTGAACTGGCTGGGAATAAAGCTGTCGGGCGTTTCGTCGGCCAGCTCCTGAGCCTTGGCAATGGCACCTTTCATCCCCTTGGCCCCCTCGGTCAGCACCAGCTCCGCCCCGTAGGCCTGCATCAGATTGCGGCGCTCGACACTCATGGTTTCCGGCATGGTAATGATGATCCGATACCCCCTGGCTGCCGCAACCGCGGCCAGGCCGATGCCGGTATTGCCGCTGGTGGGCTCAATGATGACGGACCCGGGTTTTAATCGTCCCGTTTCTTCCGCGTCGTCGAGCATGGCCTTTGCAATTCTGTCCTTGACGCTGCCGGTAGGGTTGAAATATTCCAGTTTGGCAAGCAGGGTGGCGCCAAGCGCGTGATCCATTGCATAATTGTTCAGCTTCAACAGCGGGGTGCCGCCGATCAGGTCGGTAATTTTCTCATATATGTGCATAAAAATTAGCTCCTTTCCGCTTTGCGTGGTTCGTAAACATGGATTTCTGATTGGCAAAAATGTTTTAACATCGAAACGGAAAGACGTTGGGCATCATAACAACCTCATCTCAAATATATACTAAACCTATGTAAAAGATATGTTATATAATACACCTATCGTGCCAGAAAGTCAATAGGGTGGCTGTTGAATTGGAACGGCACTGCGGGGGATATCTTTTTCAACGCTTCATGTATGGGGGCAGACCAAAAAACAGTGGGACGGTATCGCCATCATGGCGATACCGTCCCACTGTTCATTGTTTTTAAGACCCTACTCTGCGGGGCCTCTTTTTTGTTGGAAAGGATTAAAAGTACTTTTTAACACCATCGGGGGCCAAAGAGGCGTCGTCGCTGATGGTGATGGTAAACTTAATGTTGTGCTGCTCACCGAAGTCGTTCAGCCAGTCAAGGAACGTTTCCGTATCCACAGTGCACTCGCCGCCCACGATTTTGGTCAGGCTATCAATAAAAATATGTGTAATGTCATAATTTCCGGCGTACAGGCCGCTAATAAAACCCTTCAAGGTGGTGTAGCTGGCGATATCGTAGTGGCTAGCCTCTACCAGGCGGATCTGATAATGAATGTCAAAGGTCAGCTTATTGCCCTTTTCAATGCAGATCACGTTGCCGTGCTCTGTCTGAACGGCGCTGTTGATCATATCAATCATCTGCTTGGTCTTACCGGAGCCTTTCTTGCCCATGATGACTCGAATCATGTGTATCACTCCTTAACGATTTAACGTAGGGAAAGGGTTTCCCTTGCTTGTATAACACTTTACCATATCAAGGGGTCTTTTTCAACAGGATTATTGTGAATTTTTTGTAATGCATGCTGAACAGGATGAGCAGGGTGTTCGCAAGCGACCGCTGTTCCTGCGCGCTTCTTCGTTAAAGACGCGACTCCAGCTCCGCCTTCATGGCCTCATATCCAGGCTTGCCCAGGAGGGCAAACATGTTCTTCTTATAGGCCTCTACCCCCGGCTGGTTGAAGGGATTGACCTCTAGCAGATAGCCGGACAGGCCGCAGACATATTCAAAGAAATAAATCAGCCAGCCTACGCTTTCTTCACTGATCGCGGGCATCTCCAGCAAGATGTTTGGCACTCCGCCGTCTACATGGGCCAAAATGACCCCGCGCATGGCTTTTTCCGCCACGAAGGACAGCGGCTTTCCGGATAAAAAGTTCAATCCGTCCACATCGGTGGGGTCGTCCGGGATGATAAACTCGCCCTTTGGAGCAAAGTGAACCACCGTTTCAAACATAAGACGCTCGCCCTCTTGGATATACTGGCCCATGGAATGCAAATCGGCAGTAAACTCCACGCTGGCGGGGAAGAGACCCTTCCCGTCCTTCCCTTCGCTTTCGCCGTAAAGCTGCTTCCACCATTCGGCGAAAAAGCGGAAAGGCGGCTCGTAGCAGGCCAACAACTCCACTTTCTTGCCGCTTTCATACAGCGCATGGCGGGCGGCGGCATACTGCCATGCGGGGTTGTCAAGACCTGGAACCGCCAGGGCTTCCATGGCCTGGCATGCTCCGGACATCAAGGCGTCAATGTCAATGCCGACCGCAGCAATGGGCAGCAGGCCTACGGCAGTGAGCACGGAGTAGCGGCCGCCAATGTCGTCGGGAACCACAAATTCCTCGTAGCCTTCGGCGTCGGCCAGGCCCTTCAGTGCGCCGAAGGACTTGTCCGTGGTGGCGTAAATGCGTTCCCGGGCACCTTCCTTCCCGTACTTTTCTTCCAAAATCCCTTTGAAGATGCGAAAGGCCACCGCAGGCTCGGTGGTGGTGCCAGATTTGGAAATGACATTGACCGAGAAGTCGCGGTCTCCAACCAGGGCAATCAATTCCAAAAGGGAATCCGTGGACAAGCCGTTTCCGGCAAAATAGACATCGGGAGTGTTCTTTTGCTTCAGATTGTAGTTGGGGGAGGCCAGAAGCTCAATGACGGCGCGGGCACCCAAGTAGGAGCCGCCGATACCAATGACCACCAGAACCTGGGACTGCTGCTGAATTTTTTTGGCTGCGGCCTTAATCCGGGCAAACTCCTCTTTGTCATAATCGCGGGGCAGAGTGACCCAGCCGGTGAAGTCCCCGCCGGGGCCGTTATGGTTGGCCAACATGACGGCGGCACGCTTCAGACCTGCCTGGCGGCTGGAACGATAATCCTGAGGCAGGAACGTAGATAATTTGGAAAGATCAATTTTTAACATGAAGCATTCCTCCTGTGAGAGAATGGGATTGCTGCATAAATTATATCATACTTTCTCTTGGTTTTCATTTGATATTTTGACTAATCGCAGGGGAAAGAAAAAGAAATTCTGTTCAAGAAGACATAAAAAATGATGGAAAAGTATTGACAAATACAGAGGGAACTAATATAATAACTTTTGCTGTTCGGACGATTAGCTCAGCTGGTAGAGCATCCGCTTGACGTGCGGGAGGTCACAGGTTCAAGTCCTGTATCGTCCACCAACAGGAAACCCTAGAGCCATTGCGGCTCTAGGGATTTTTTGCGTCTGTTTTTAGGCCGTTTACCCTTCAATTTACCCCTTATGATTTTATAAAAAAGGCAGCCACCTGAAGATGATCGCCTAAATGCCCAGTATTTTCGGAGCAGGACAAGCTGGGAGAGCTGTGGGACAAGATTGAGCGGTTTA
>JBFWME010000052.1:0-17736 GCA_050251755.1 Lawsonibacter sp.
ATCAGCGTCGTATTGTCCTCGGCCATCCGGACGCCAAGGCTTTTGGGCTGTTCAAGGACAGGCAATGGGTTCCCGTTCATGTCGCTCTGCGCTCCGGCGGCAACGGGCAGCACAGAGAACATGAGAGCCAGCGCCAACGCAAGGGAAAACAAGCGGTTTTTCATAAGAATCCTCCTTCGAACTAACATAATATATTTGATGCACGTCAAATGGAACAGATCGCGTGGCTGGAAGTCGGCCGGCCACCTCAGGCCGCAAGTTCAACGTCAACCTGTGTACCGTCCGCCATGACGCCGGTGATGGCATTCCTGGACACCGCATACCATTCCTCGCACTCCTTCGGGAAATCAACCGTCTCCGCGCCCGTCAAAGGCGTGTACCGATCGGCGCCGGAAATGCCGAAAACGCCGTCTTCGCCCTGAATGGAAATCCGGTAAATCAAGACGGTTCCGTCGTCGTTTCGGATGTAGTATTGGCCGACATATCCGAACGGCGTTTTTTGGTATTCCCCATAAAGGCTGTCGGCACCGTCGTTTGTTGCCTTGCAGGCAAGCGCGTCCGCCGCCTCGTCGTATGTCCCTTCAAATACGCATGCTCTTCCCTGGGCGTCGGTATACCGGATGGCATAGCCGTCTGCGTTTTCCTCATATTCAACGCCCGAAGCATTCATGAACGCAAGCCCCGTCGCGGCCGCCTCCTGATCCATCCCGAAAAAGCTCACCGGGAGCATGACCATGTCCACCATGACGCCGCCCAACAGTCCTAAGGACGCCAGCGCTGTATCGGGATTTCCCGACAGGCCGTCTATCATTTTTGACGTCATTGTGGTTTTTGCGTCAACATAGGCCGTATAAGAATCCGCAATCGGATATCCCGTCGCGGCGCGGTCGCCTTCCGGCTGTTCTTCCCCGGCATTCGGCGCATCACTGCCGTCTTGCGCGGACTGACGTTCGGACGCCGCCGCACCGCCGTCGGCCGACGGCTTCTCCCGTCCTCCGCAGCCGGTCAGCCCCGTGGTAAGCAGAGCCGCCAGCAGCACGGCAGCCAGGAACCATCTTGAATTTCTCATCCATATTACCTCCTATTCAACGATTCGTTTCGAACGATCGCCTACGTCCGCTCAGTGAACGAGCACCAAGACTCCCTGCGTAACCTTCCCATCGCCGTCCGTCACGGGAAACATGATCGCTTTGCCAAATCGCTCCGCCGGTGATCCGCGCTCGTTTTCCTGCATACCGCAAAACACCGAAGCCGGATCGTCCGGATATTCAAGAAAAAACGTTTTTCCGGAGAACACCTGCTTTGCGGCCCGAAAAAAGGACGGGCTGCGCGCGAAATAAAGCGCCGGAATCCCCAACGTATCACTCCCCGTTGCCAAGGTTCCCGTGTCCGCATGTGCAAGGAAGGCTTCGTTTTTCATGACCAGGCGGCCGTCCGGAACAAAAACCGCGATCGGATAGGGACAGCAATGAATGATCTGAGAAAACATGCCTTCCTCCGTGATCAGGGCCTGCAGCTTTTTGATCTTGTGATCCTGAACCTCTATTTTTTCCTCCAGCATTTTCTGGACTTCCAGAAGCTCTTCCAGCAGCTTGGTCTTGGCATCCTCGTTCACTGTAATATTCGCCTCCCCTACCAGCTTAATAAAATGGTACTGAAAAAACCGGCTGTATGGATAGACATAATCCGATCATAGTCAGTAAGAAAAATGATATTGAACGCAAAACAGGCCTTCGGATAAATCCGAAGGCCTGTTTGATCCGATCGTGCGAATCAGCCGGGGTGCGCCGTCTCCCGATAAACAGAGGGAGATACGCCGACGTTTTCTTTAAATACCTTTGCATAATGACCGTTATAATCCATTCCGCATTCCGAAAATGCCTGGGATATGGAGAGGTTTACATCCAACAGTCTCTCCTTGAGCCGACCGATTTTGCAGCTGATGTAATACTCGTGCGGCGTCATATGCATGTGTTTCTTAAACAGTCTGGTAAAATGCGCCCGACTTAATCCCGCCGCCCTGGCCGACTCATCGGCGTTGAATCGATCCAGGCAGTGCATTTCGATATATTCTTTCGCCCGTACAATTTCATCCTTGCCGCGGTAAATCCGTTTGTTGATTAGAATTACTACAACGAAGGACACCGATTGGTCTGCATCAAAAAGCGGGAACATCATCAGGTCCTGATAAAGCGCCACAATATCGGAGTCCGGCATTTGATATCGCTCAAACATATACTCGAGCGGCACTTTGCGGTCCAAGAGCACCACAGTCTCTCCCCGAAAGGCTCGTTGCAGATCGGGCAGAACGCCTGATTTCATAATGAAAGGTTCCTGCAAAACGTTGTATGTTCCGACGATTTCATGGGGCACGGGAATAACTTGATCCTTCAGTATGGCCCGATTGGCCCGAACCAACCTTCCATCCGCGGAGTAGATCAGAATCGGGTAAGGAAAAAACTCGATTACTTTGGAAAACAGTTTCTCCTGTTCAAATGCCTCCTGAAAGGCGCTTTTTATGTTGTTTTGCTTTTCTTCCATCAAGCCGTACATCATGCTGTCACCTCGTAAACGCCGATATGGTTGAGTAAACTCTATCTGATGCTAAAAAATGATGCAAGCGGAGTCGTTTCGTTTGTTTTTGAACGAAGTCCCCTGTAATACGGTTTTCCCCTGTAGGGAGCGCGCCCCGGAGAATGCAATCATCCGGATGGTTTAAGCCTCCCCGGTAATTTCCCGCTGCGCTTTCTTGGTGAGCTTTCCAAAGACAAGTGCATAGGAGCGGTCGCACAGGCCGCGCAGTACATCGTCAGGTACGGCTCCGTCTAAAAATACGGAAATCCAGTTGCGCTTGTCCATATAAAAGCCCGGAACAATGTCCAGGTACTCCGCACGCATCGCTTCAGCAAGGAGCGGCTCGCATTTCAAAGTCAGAAGCTCCCGGCAGTCATAGCCCTTATACTCCGGCCCCGGCTGACAGGTTGCGGCAAACAGCTTTCCGCCCACCTGATAACGCCACCAGCCCCATTCCGGCTTATAGTCCTTCGCAACTCCCGCTTCGGCAAGCAGGTATTCGTCCAGCCATTCATACTTATTCACAGCGCACTCCCCCTATCAAATCCGTTCATCGCGGCTCTCATCGTAGCGTCCACATTGCTTTTTGGCTTCTTGTGTATAGCGTCGCACAAAGTCGGTTTTTGCGTTTGTATAGCCGTCCCTGTCATGCTCAAACCGCTTCCAAAGCGACAGCTTCAGCGTTTCATATTCCCTAGCAATTTCCGGGTGCTTATTCAGATAATCGCGAAAATACAGTTCATCATGGTCGCCGTACTCTCTCAGGTGCAGATGAAAGACCTTTTCGGAAAAACCTTCCGGCGTGTACCCCTTGTTGAAGTCCATATGCGTCTGATCCTGCGCCATACACAGATAACCGCACTTTATTATCAACGGTTTTACTGCCTTAAACTCATTCAGATTTACTTCCACAAGAATATCCACAATCGGCTTGGCCCATATCCCGGATATGGCGGTGCTGCCGATATGATGCACAGTCGCGTTTTCCGGCAATATCCGAGTCAGCGCGTCTCTTTCTTCCTGATACCACGCGGCCCAATCCGGCTGGTGCGCGGTCAGTCGGATGGGAAACAACTGCCACAGCTCCTCAAGGGTCATTTCAGATAAGGGTTTTGCCATGTCATTCACCGCTCTTCAAAATGCAATGCTCCGCGATCTCCCGAAACGCCTTTCCAAGTTCCTTCGGACTGCCGGACAACGTCTCAGCCTGCCGCATCATCTCCTCAAGCGTTTCAATCTTCTGTTGGATAAACAACTCGCACAGATACCGTTTCATGCGCCCATTGTTGTAACGCTCCAGCGCTATGTTCAGCAAATCGGTCCGATGGGCGTAATCCTGATACCAGACATTAAATCCATGTGCCACGATGCTTTTGCAGGTACGCTCCTTCACATGGTTCGTATTCAGGTCACTGAAATCGCCCATCTTGCCCAGCTTCACGCACGGATAACCTTCACACGCTCCGCAATGGGACAGTTCTTTTTCCCGGCAGCAACGGTAAACCTTGCAGGGCTCCGTGTAGTAGCCGTCATGAGAACAGCCAGGGCATCTGCTTTTCCCCTCCGTGCGGTAGCGGGTGCACAGGGCGCACGGCATCCCGCAGTAGCCATAGGCATATTCGGTCATTTCCTTCTTCTCCTAAATAAGAATTCCCTGGCAGCGGCCAACCTCTCGTTGAATGATTTGCGCCGTCCAGCCGATGAACCATGGTCTCCCGTTATCTTTCAAACCCACTGTCTGTATGATACCATGCCATTAGCAAAAACACAAAGGCAAACGCGACCCCCTGATGTAGTGCTATTTTCCTACATCAGGGGGTCGTTTATCGCTGCCCGTTTTTTACGAGCCCGTATAGAAGTCCGACTGTTGTCGGGCTTCTTTTTTCATGACTGCAAAAATTACAGCAATTCTGCTCTGCACTGCTGGGCGGAAAAGCGATAGGAGCGCACAGGGCGGCCCTTTTTCAAAGAAGTAGCAGACGGCGCCTCGTATATCATGTGTGCTTCAAGGAGCTGCTGCAGTATGCGGTTGGCGCTGCGGGGCGTAATGTTGAGCAGTTCCCCGATGGAAACAGCTGTCAATTCCGCGTGCTCGTCCAGTTCAAAAAGGCCCACCAGTTTTACGACATTGCTCTCACTGATTCCATTGCGCCGGGCAAATGCGGCCACACGATCATTGGAGTAGCTGAATTTGACAAGCTGTGCGGCTGAAAGAGGACCGGTAAAAGAAGGGGGCTCACCGCTGGACAAAAAGCCGTCGTTTCCATCGTATCGAAGGGATTCCTGCAAGGCGGTTTCAGCATACAGATGGCTCAAATCCGCGGAATGATGCAGCCCCGCGCCAAACCGGAACGGAAAGGAAAGATGCTTTTGCAGGTAACGTACAAAGAACTGCAACCTTGCTGCTGCGTCGGACTTATCCAGAATCTTTGATTCCAGTTCAAACCGACCAAATCCAAGTTCAATGGAAAAATCCATATTTTGGTTCCGACGGTAATCCACCAGTATCTTGTATACGCTGGCCTGCTGATATTCCCGGTCTTCCGCGTTGGCGTTGCTTTCAAACGGAAGCCGCACAATAACAACCAGGCAGTCCGCCTCCGTTGCCTTCTGCAGTAATAATTGGTTGATCGCGGCCTCCATAGACTCCCGAATCATGAATTCCGTGGGGAACACAGCCTGATATGGGATGTGCAGACCGTCAAGCACATGCAGGTTGTTGATGCTGCGGGTAATCACAATATCAATTTTTCCGGCGTTCCACAGTTTGCGTGTATATGCAGTAATGTGCTTATAGTCATACTCCTTACTTTTATACATATAAGGCATATATTTTGGCTCAATATAACGCTGAATGTCCATATATCCATTCAGAGGCGTCAGAAAGTCTACAAACACGCGATTGATCGGAATCTCGGGATGCTTCATATGAAAATTCAAAAGAATCGAGAGAATATTTTTGGGGCCGTATGCGGTAAACGCGCATGGAATGCGGACGTCTGGGATGTGGTTCTGGATATAATGATATCCTAGCTCCCCGGAGAAAAAAATCACATCACACGAGTTTTTGCAATCTTCATAAATTATATCAATATCAGATAGTTCACAATAGATATACTTATGAAATTCACAGCCAAAATCGTGAGTCTCAATTACATGGTTGATTGGCTCAAGGGACTTCTCCGGGCTAATAATAGCGACAGAAATCATACAGCATCTCCATGTTTATCAAAAAATAGTTCTGATGTTGTTCAATATAGCACAAAAATTTTAGACTGTCAAAATTAACATTGACAAATGTTAGCAACAATGATATTGTAAAATTAATTAAAGACATAAAATTTTATGTCTTTAAATAAAAGGAGGGAAAATCATGACTAGTGCATTGCTGACTGACTTATTGAAAAGTCTTTCCCTGTTGGGTGCATTCCTACTGATTGGCGTTTTCCTGCGCGCAAAACTGAAAATTTTCCAAAAAGCGTTTATCCCATCTTCCGTGATCGGCGGGTTCCTGTTGCTCATCCTTGGCCCTCAGCTTTTGAATGTCCTACCGGTCCCGGCCGATTGGTTTACCACCTATTCTCTGTTGCCGGGTATTTTGATTGTCCCGGTGGTTGCATCGGTCCCGCTTGGCTTGCGCATTGGCAAAAGCGGCGCGGATGGCTATGAGGATGCCGACGTCCTAAAAAATATTGCTCCGTTGATCTTTATCGGTCTGGCGGCCAGTCTGCTGCAGTTTGCTGTCGGCTACGGCACGCATATGGCATTTTCCGGCTCCAATTTATATGACGTTTTTGGGGTGGAACTCTCCATCGGTTTCGTGGGCGGCCACGGCACGGCCGGCACGCTGGGCAATTTGCTGTCCGAAATGAACCTGCCTTATTGGGAGACCAGCCAGGGAGTCGCCACGACCACCGCTACTTGCGGCATCGTTGGCGGTATCATCATCGGAATTGCTATGATCAACTGGGCGGCCCGGCATGGTCAGACCGCGCTGCTGAAAAAGCCTGCCGATATCCCCGAGCCCCTTCGCATTGGATTTGAACGGGATATCTCCAAGCAAGCATCCATTGGCCGTGAGACGACAATGTCCTCTTCCATTGATACGTTTGCATTCCATGCGGCCATTATCTTCCTTGCCTGCGGGCTTGCGTATTTCGTACTTGCCGAAGCTAAGGCATTCAGCATCCCCGTACTGAGCAGAATTTCCGTATGGGCATACGGCATGATCGTTATGTTTATCATCTGGGGGGTTATGTGCAAGGCGAAAATTGATTATCTGGTGGACAGCAGAGTAAAAAGCAAAATTTCCGGTGCGTTCACTGAGTTCGCGGTAATTGCCGCTATTTCCAGCCTGCCCATCAAGGCGGTTGCCGCTTACATCGTGCCCATTATTGTAATGGTAGTACTCGGCTTTATTGTTTCAACCGGAGTTCTGTTCTTCTGCTGCAAGCGGTTGCTAAAGGGCTATTGGTTCGAGCAGATGATTGGTACTTATGGTATGTGTACAGGCGTTTTTCTGACCGGGATCCTGCTGCTTCGCATTTGCGATCCTAAGCTGGAAAGCCCTGCGTTGGCCAACTACTCTCTCTCCTACACGGTAACCAGCGTGATTTATTTTGCAATGCTGAATCTATTTATTGTATTGCCGATGAGCTCCGGCGCGGCAGTAACCGCAATGGTTTCTCTGATTTTAGGAGTGGTGGCGATTATCGGTGCTTTCATTGCAAGCCGTATTTCCTTCGGGAAAGAGTTCCAGGGAAACTAAGTACATTTCAATTTGAGGATTCAAAATGGAAAAATATGAACCGTTACTTATAGAACTAAATACTGCAATTTGGAATTTTTCGGAACTCCGGTTTCACGAATACCATTCCTCCAAGGCGATTACCGATTTGCTCAAGGCGCAGGGGTTTACCGTGAAAACTAACCTGGCCGGAATGGAGACCGCTTTTACCGCCACCGCAGGGAGCGGGCATCCGGTGATTGGTTTCCTGGCTGAATTTGACGCTCTTTCCGGACTGAGCCAGCAAGCCGGCGTGGCGCACCCGGCTCCTCGGCCCGAATCCGACTCCGGGCACGGCTGCGGGCACAGCCTGCTCGGGGTCGGCGCGGTCGGCGCAGCCCTTCTGCTGCGGGACTACCTTGACGAGAACCGGAAATCCGGAACTGTGGTTCTGGTTGGTTGCCCTGCGGAAGAGGGTGGCTCCGGAAAGGCATATCTGGCCCGCGCCGGCGTGTTTGACGGACTTGACATCGCCCTCACATGGCATCCGGGCGGCGGCCACGCTGTGATGACCGGGTCTATGCAGGCAAACTGCCAGGCGTACTTTCGTTTCAGCGGTGTTTCCGCTCACGCGGCCGGTGCGCCGCATCTTGGCCGCAGCGCACTGGATGCAGTGGAATTGATGGATGTGGGCGCCAATTACATGCGGGAGCATATAGAGCCGACCGACCGCATCCACTATGCAATTCTCGATACTGGTGGCAAATCCCCCAATGTGGTGCAAAATCACGCCGAAGTTTTGTATTTGATCCGATCCGTCAACACGCAAAAAGTAAAGGCGTTGTATGAGCGAGTCTGTAAAATTGCCCACGGCGCAGCTATGATGACGGAGACGCAGGTGGAAATTTTATTTGATAAGGCGTGTTCCAACACGATTTCGAACAGCGTTCTGGAACAGCTCTTGTACGAAAGTATGAAGCGGGTTCCCCTGCCGGTTTACCGCGAGGAAGAAATCTCCTTTGCGCAGGAAATTAAAAAGACGATCACGGAACTCAATCTTGAAAGTGATTTATCCATGGGGGGATTGACAAGCACGCAAAGAAGGGAGATTGCCCTGCGCTATGGCCCGCTGCCTATGACGGACTTTGTCGTAGATTATCAGCATTTGGACGTACCAATCCCGGGATCGTCGGACGTGGGGGACTGCAGCCATGTAGTGCCTACCGCGCAGTTTGTCGGGGCTTGCTTTGCTCCGGGGACCCCGGCACACTCATGGCAGATGGTGGCTCAGGGGCTGTCCGGTGCGGCGGTCAAGGGAATGCTGTACGCGGCCTCGGTGTTGGCTGACGCGGCAGCCCGTGTGGTTGACGACCCGTCTATCGCAGACAGGGCAAAAGCGGAATTTAACAAAGTGACGGAAGGAAACCCGTATATCTGCCCAATTCCACCTGAGATCAAGCCAAATCAAAACATAAACGAACTGTAGCAACCGGCAGTGGGAGCTTTCCCAGCCGCTGATAGAAGGGATACGGAAATGACAATCACAGAAGCTGCACAAAGTCTTACCCCACATCTTTCTGAACTTCGCAGAGAGTTTCACAGGTATCCGGAGGTTTCGGGGAACGAGATCCAGACTGCGGATCGAGTTGTATCGGAATTGTCGGCAATCGGCGGATATCAAATTACCAAACATGTGGGAGGACATGGTGTTTTAGCGGAATTGCAGGGTTCGTTGCCCGGGAAGACGGTGGCATTGCGGGCCGATATGGATGCTTTGCAGCTTAACGAGGAGACGGGCTTGCCGTTCTGCTCCGAAAATCCCGGGATCATGCATGCGTGCGGACATGACAATCATATGGCGATGCTGCTGGGGGCCGCGCGGCTATTGGCGGAGCGCAAAGATGAATTAGCCGGTACGGTTCGCCTTATTTTTCAGCCTGCCGAGGAGCTCTCCCCAAAGGGCGGTTCCAGGGACATGATTGCCGCCGGGGCTCTGGACGGAGTGGATGCGGTATTTGGCCTCCATGTCTGGCCGGAATTGCCAAGCGGCACGTTCGGGATAAAGGCAGGGCCGCTGATGGCGGCATCCGACCACTTTTCCGTTTCGATCTACGGGAAGTCCAGCCATGCGGCGGCCCCGGAGGAAGGGATTGATGCCTTAACCGCCGGCGCGCAGTTCATTTCCGCGATTCAGACGATCGTCAGCCGCAACACAGCCCCGGTAAAACCCGCGGTGATTACAGTGGGGAAAATGCGCGCCGGTACGCGGTATAACATCATCGCGGAGACTTGCGAGATGGAGGGTACCTGCCGCACATTTGACCCAGAGGTACGCGACCTTGTAGCGCATCGTCTGCAGGAGGTTCTGGACGGGGTCTGCCGGCTGTCCGGATGTACCGGAGAATTGAAGTTTGACCGCGGGTATATGTCCGTTAATAATGATCCTGCAATGGCGGACTATTTGCGCGACACTGCGGTGGATCTTTTCGGAAAAAATCACGCTGTACTTGTAAACCACCCCTCTATGTGCGGGGAGGACTTCGCGTTTTATCTGGCGAAAAAGCCAGGGGCATTTGCTTGGCTGGGCACCGCGCTACCACAAAAAGAAACATGGCCGCTGCACAGCTGCCGGTTTGATGTGGACGAATCAATCCTCTGGCGCGGATCGGCACTCTTGGCGCAGTTAGCGTTACAGTTTCCGTAAAGGCACTTTGCCGAACGTTACGCGTTCAAGTCAGGATACATGTTTCAAGTCTGGGTCTTAATGAAATGCACAAAACATAAGGCGCCGCGCCTGCTTACACAGCAGGCGCGGCGCCTCCCTTTGTACGGGATCACTTCTTTTTTCCAGATGATGTATCGACACGGGTCCTGGCGATATCACGCAGAGGAATGATCCTCTGCTATTCAGTATCATCACGCAGGTTACTCACATTGGTACGGTTCATATACGCCGTATGTTTTTCGTAGTTGGCATTAATCAGCGCGGTAAAGAGAATGTCGATCATATTGAGTGTGGATATGCGGCTCGACATCCCCCCCAGCCGGTTCCACGATTCACTGGCATCAACAAACAGGTTATAGCGACAGATCTTGCTCAGCTCATTCTCCCCACAGGATGTAAGGGAGATCGTCGGCACGCCGCTTTTGACCAGCTCCGCCGCCACATCTATAATCTCATCCGTCATGCCAGTGTAGGAAATGAGAAAAGCCAACGTGCCAACGATATACGCCTTCGCGTTAATGAGCATGGATACCCTGTCCTTGTAGGCGGAGCTGGGTATTCCAAGGCGCATGCACTTTATCTGGGCGTCCTCGGCAACGACGTTTGAAGGCCCTACCCCATAAAAGTCTATTCTGGCCGCACGCGACATTTCAACGATAATACTGTCAATGGTCTCAGGGCCGTTCAAATTTAACGTGTCAATGATGGATTTGGCATTTTGATTCGAGACCTTTTTAATAATATCATCAGTGGAGTCATATCGCCCGACCGGAGTCCGAGCTGACTCCAGTATGGAATTATGATTATAATCCATGAGTTCCATGGAGAGCTGCAAACGAAAGTCAATATAACTTTCCACACCAAGCTTTCGGCAAAGACGCTTCACCGTAGCCGTAGAAGTGAAGGTTTTCTCACCGAGCTCAACGATCCCAACATTAAAAATTTCGGGAAGATTTTCGAAAATATAATCGACAATGTGCCGCTCCGACGGGGACAAATCCTTGATTTGCCTCATCTGAACCAGAAGACTCATGGCGCGCCTCCTTAGAGATTTTCCGCAGCAAAGATTCCGTGAATGGTTTCCGCGAGTTCCGCTTCGTTTTCCCCTTCCACCGTGACCGTAATCGTCTCGCCCTGTTTGACCTGCAATCCGAGTATAGCAAACATCCGCTTGCCGTCGGCAGAACTGCCGTTATGGCCAACGGTCACCTTTGTTCCCTTATATGGCGTCACAGTTTTTACCATGATACCGACTGGACGGGCGTGAAGCCCCATCTCATCCTGAATCGTATATTCAAATGTAACCATGTGTTCTCCTTCCAATCGGTTTGATTATTTAATTTCCAGTATCTCAGGCTCGTCAAGTGCTGCTTTAATGAGCACCTCATAATCCGTGTTGGACAAGGTTTCCGTAGCAAGTGAAAGGTATTTCTCCCGCGCCCGAGCATCTCCTTTGAAGTGAGCAAGCTTCGCCAGCCGGAAATACATGACACCGCGTAGAACGGGGTGTTCTGTATCGTTCGCTTTGGAAAGCAGCTCTTCCATATAGGACGTATCTTTATCCAGATAGACGCGGATTATCTCGCGACCCTCGTCCAACATCGCCTGATATCGTTCAACCTCATCCGCCCGAGTCGCGTGGAGATACGCGGAAAGCTGATCAAAACTGCGTTTTCCTTCTTCTGCGTCGCCAATAGAAACGAAAAAAGACATGCGTTTCTGCAAGTAATCCACACGGTCTCTCGGTTCAAGCTTCATGCGATCGAGTTCAGCAATGATAGCGCGGATCTCTTCGTCGCCACCGGTTTTCATATAACCGTCCAGCTTATACAGCAAAAGAACCGGTCGCCGAAAAATAATCCGGAACAGTTTGTTATTGTTCAGGCGTTCCAAGTACAATCCGGTATCGCGGTGGAGCAACCCGGTCAATTCGTCCTCGGCATTCCGTCTGGTATACAGGAGCAAACGCATCAGGCCAAAAGCCAAAACCGCCATTACGGCGAAGGCGATGATAAACGGCTTGTAAGCAAACCAAAAGCTGCCTGGGGAGGCAAAGGCATCCACTATCCTTCCTCCGGAGGATAAATGAGCACGGTCGACCGTGCAACCTCAGCGGCCTGCTGCGCAAGTTCCATCGGCGAAAGGTCAAGACTGAACGCCATGTCTGTATAGGCAGAGGTGTTGAGCCCGGCCACCACGGCGAATCCCGGGTTCTCAGAGCAGATAACGGCAGCCTCGCGGAACGGTGAGCCGCCGGAAAGATCACAGGCGAACAGCACGTCGCAGTCTTTCGCTTCCTTCAGTGCGGCCTGCAGCTTTCCGCGGAGATTATCCAAGTCGTCCTGTTCATTGAAATCCACAAATATAAAATCGACCTCGCCAACCAGCATATTAATATTCCGTTTCATAGCCGTGCCGTAACCGGCGTGGCCGACAACGATAACTTTTGTCATAAAAATACCTCCGAAATACGATATCACGCGAAACTGCCGCCGCCGACCGATTTTATTTATCATAACACGGCAGGGCTAAAATGGGAAGAAAAAACAGGAGACTGCCGGGGGCAGCCTCCTGTTTTGCCTGATCTGCGCGGCCCGGTCACATGTTGTGGTTTCCGAGTACTGTTTCCGTATAGGAGGCGTAGACCTCTTTCATATATTCCTTGGGCACTTCTGTGACGTTGGGCGACACGAAAATATGCATTTTGTGCCCCAGCTTTTCAAGCCGAAGAGCGGTTTCGGAAGCGATCGTCTGGGAGATCGTGATGACCGCAACCGTGGAGGAAGCCCCGACTTTTTGGTGATATCCCGGTATTTCAACCAGCGCATCTTCAAGCGGGCAGCAGTTATCAATCAGAATATCAGCCAAGTCACCGAGCTTTTTGCCTGAGGAATGGTTGGGGGCAGCCTTTTTGTAATTCTCGCCGCTTGTGATCGCAATAACCTTGAGCCCGCGTGCTTTCGCATACATGGCAGCTTCAATCGGCGCGGCATTCAGTCCACCGTGAGAGTAGATAATCATGGCCTCGCCCTCTTTGAAGGTGTAGCTCTGGAGGAAATTCTCAATGTATCCCTCCTGCCGCTCGATCCAGAGAAGCTCGCGGGCGCCGCCGGGGCCGATCACGTTATTCCACATCAGTCTGGGATCCATGCAGGGATGCCAGCCCACAACGCCGCCGTATCTGGGAAAAACGTCCTGCACAGGCAGAACACTGTGTCCACTGCCAAACAGATGGACCAGCTTGCCGGAATGGATCACCTCTGCGCAAAGATCTGCGGCGGCCTGGATGTTCTCCGACTCCTCATTGCTGATTTTCTCAATGACTTCCGTGATTTTCTTTAAGTACTCCAATTGTGCCATTTTCATTTTCTCCTATTTCATTTTTTATCAGACATAAGCCCCGATGTTAGGGATGTATCCAATCGTGGTTAAAACAGCGGCCAGCACGAGAATTAAGAGCATGATGGTGATGGGTTTCCAGTTTTTCTTCGTGTAAAGCCGGTATACAAAAAGGGTCAGAGCCAGCGGAACGATTTTAGGGAACACGCTGTTCAGCAGATTATCAAGATTAAACACTGAGATCACGCCGTCGGTATAGGTCTGGGTGGCAGAATCAAATACCTGTGTCGCGGTTTTAATGTCGATATTCAGTGTGCAGGTAACGTAGCTCGCCGTCAGGGCGCCAACAACAATAAGGCCAAGGACAGTGACGGCCCGCATGATCTTGTCGAGCTGTCCAGAGGCCATAAACCGCTGAACGCCTTCCAGGCCGGCTTTGTAACCCAGCTGGAATATCTTCCAGCTCAGCAGATAGGTGCCAAGCGGATAGACAATCAGATAAAGCACCGGCCCGACCCACGCCGCAGTCGTCATCGCACTGGAAATAGACAGGCATACCGTCAGCAGCAACGGGATAATGGTAGCAACCCAAAGGGAATCACCAATCGCGGAAGTGGGACCGATCAGGGCGACCTTGGCTTCCTGAATGGCCTCGGGGGAACCTACGCCGTTGGCCAGCTGTTCCTCCATACCGATTGCAATCCCGTTGCAAACGGAACCGACCTGGGACTCCGTGTTGAACAGCGTGATATGCCGCTTTAATCCAGCAGCCCTTTCTTCCTTTGCGTCGTACAACTCCTCAATAACGGGTGCCATGGACTGGCCAAATGCCATACCAAGCATGGACTCTGCCTGTTGAGAACATCCATTCCAGAAGAACCAGTTATGGAAGGCCTTTTTCAGGGTTTTTTTACTCAGTGTCTTTCCCATCTTAATATACCTCCTTCCTGTCAAGTATCGCATAGTAGATGAACGCGATGATCACACCTACGACGGCAACGGCCATGGTTCCCAGGCCGAAATAAGTAACCAGCACAAAGCCGGCAAGGAAGATGGCCCAATGATATTTTTCCTTGACGAGGAAAGACAAAATGATGCCCATTCCCAGGGCAGCCATCATACTGCCGAAGGAGGAAATTCCAGTCGTGAACCAAACGGGAACGTTGATTCCGGCTGACGCGCCGGTACTGACTGCCAAAAGTATGATAACTGCGGGGACGAAGCGACAGGTAAAGCCGATGAGCTGTCCGCCTATGATGTTCGGCATCCACATCCGCTTTGTATCTCCACTTTCCGCAATCTTGTCCGCCCAGCGGTTGACGAAAACGTCGAGGGCATAGTGCACATTCCACATCGTGCCGCCCACAACGCCGCCAATCCCGGCGCCCGTGAACGCCAGCCCGATGAGCGCAGCGTCGTTGGCTACGGTCCCTTTCATCGCAATTGCCATCGCGGTGCCGATATATGTTGCGTAAGAAAGATCCCATGCAACCGCGCCTCCGGGTGTCACATTCGCCAGGTAGGCGATTTGGAGCGGAATGCCGACAATCATAGCGGTATGTACATCTCCCATGATAATTCCCACCACGAATGCAGCGATCAGCGGCCTGCCCAGACAGTACCACCCAATGGTGTTGCCGACGATTGACCCAATTGCGCCAAGATAAAGGAACAGCGCAATCAGAATCACCTGTGCGATAGTCATAATGCTTTCCTCCTTTGATTTCGTTTCTATAAAAGCCTGCGCTTTTTATAGTTTTAATGATTTGCGGATCTCCGGCCACGGGCGAGCGGACGAATTCGGAACCGTCTGCGCAACGACGTTTATTCCTGCGGCAGAAAGCTCGTCAAATAGCTTCACGTCCTCAACACCGATAAAAAGCACTCCGCCTCCTCCCTTGGTGAGATTGAATTTTGTATCAGGACGCTTTGCCACATTCCCGATAAACACGGTTTCAAATCCGGAAAGGCTGTCGCGAATGGCGTTCAGATCCTGAGGCATCCGCGTGACAAAGAGCCTGTTGCCATCGCTGTTTTCGCCGATAATGCCGCGTGTCTGTTCGAAGGTGACCACCTGACGTTTGTAGATGTTTGGGATTCCCATCATCATGATCGACTGGAGCGTGGGGTTCGACGCCAGCTTGTCGTCGATTGCGATGATTTCTTTGATCTCCAGCGCCTTGCACCAGGCCGTTACAATCTGTCCGTGAATCAGTCTGTCATCAATACGCAGATAATTTTTACCCATTTTTTCCTCCAATCGGCCGCATGAACCATGCAGCGTTCCGTAATGATTGCCGTATAGTTAAAAATATTTTCACCTGGTTTTCAATAGAACCCTTAAAGCCGGCCCAGCGTCTGAATCAGGTCCGCAATGGCACCCTCGTTATTGCTGCACGTGACAATTTCTGCCATATCAAGCACCGAGGGCAGAGAATTTGACGGGCAGGCGGCTATGTCCGCCATGGCGAGCATGTCAACGTCATTGTCATAATCGCCGATACAAACAAGCTTTCGCCCGCCCGCGTTGGCAAGCCTGACCGCTTCGGTTATGCCGGAAGCCTTGCCAACACTTTTTTCAACGATCTCCAAAAACACCGGAGATGACTGGGTCATTCGGAACATGTCGGCGCTGTCAAACGCTTTTAGATCCGCTGTGACGTCGGGAACGTCTTCCGAATCAGAGACCACAACGCAGGCCTTGAGAAGCTCGCGGGAGAGGTACTCCCGCTCGGTCATGATCGGCCTTGTCCGCGCCTTGAACGAATGATCCCATGGCGCGTCCTCCGCCCCCACGAGATGAGTCGCGTGTTCATCTGCGGCAACGAGCCATAGATCGCTTCGGCCGTTGCGGTAGTCAAGGCATTCATGCTTCACCCGCTCCGGCAACGGCGTCTTTTTCATGACCCTTCCGCTTCCGCTTTCGCACAGGATCGCCCCGTTTACCAGAACCATGGGGACAGGAAACGTGATTCCTTCAAACAATGCCTGGCTATCCCGGTAATGTCTGCCGCTGGCGATGGAAAAAAGCCCGCCCTCCGAGATGAATCTTTTGATCGCGTTCAGGTTCTCTTTCGGAACGTAGGGGCCCCGCTCCCAGTCTGTCAGCATCGTGCCGTCCAAGTCGGAATAAATGATTAGTTCGTTTGATTTCATTCATTGCTCCTTTGTTTCTCAATTTGATTATATACGAAATTCAATAAATTTCTAGGATTTCTCTTGTTGTAATATGTCAATTTTTAACAACATTTGAAATATTGCAAAAAGTATGATAAATATGTGATAAAAATAGAATAAAGGGCAGCCGGAGGAATGATACCAATGGGGGGTGCAAAAAACATGTTCGACGGTGAGAAGAAACGACCGGTAAGACCCGAGCCGCTGAAACGCGGCGGAACACCGAACCTGATTTCAGGCAGGATTGTCGCCAGCTGCTATGTCACAAGTGCGGGAATCGTCGTCATAGCCGGTGTGGAGGCGGCGCGAAGCTTCGGCGCGGGAAACGATTCGGCCGGTTCGTTGTATGTGACCATCGCGGGACTTGGCGTGCTGTTTTCGATATTCATCACCTGGATGAATCATCGGAACAGGCGGCTGCTCGGCCAGAACGGACAAACCAAGAAACAAAAGCGCGCAGACCGGCCCCGTCCTTAAGCTGGAACGGAATGACCGGTTGATGCTCAGAAAGGATGAACGTGATGATTTTGAAGGGTGTAGGCGCCTCACCGGGCGCCGCGGTGGCAAATATTTATCGAATCAATCAGTTGGATCTGACCGTCGATCAACACGACGGCTGTGAACCGGAAGTGGAAGAGCAGCGCTACAAAAAGGCCCTGGTCCAGGCGCTGTGTGAACTTGATGCGCTTTACGAAAAAACGGCTGTGGAAGATACGGCCGCCGCTCAAGTTTTTGAAATACATAAACTGATGCTGGATGATCCCGACCTTAGCGATGGCGTTGGCACTGCGATCCGCGCAGGCCATAACGCGGAATATGCCGTGCAAAGTACGGCGGACGCGCTGGCAGGCTTTCTGGAATCGTTGGAAAACGAGGTGATGCGCGGGCGGGCGGCAGACGTAAGAGATGTGTCGGGGCGGCTCATCCGCATTCTAAAGGGCGTTGAGGAATCCGGCGGGATGCCGGAAGGAACATTCGTTGTGCTCGCCGAGGACTTGCTGCCCAGCCAGACCGTCAGGCTGGATCGGCAGAAAGTGGTCGGTTTTGTCACAAAAAGAGGTTCCGTGACCTCGCACTCCGTCATTCTTGCGAAAACCATGGGAATTCCCTGCATCGTTGGGCTGGGCGACGACTATGACCGGCTGCCGGAACGCGGCGAGATCGCCATCGACGGCGTCACGGGTGAGGTTGCCGT
>JBFWME010000053.1:0-4684 GCA_050251755.1 Lawsonibacter sp.
CAAGGACGTCCTCGGGATACTATTTTACCCGTGGGCGCCCTTTTTCTCATTCCCCGCAGTTTAAATTCGTGAGGACGAGGATGTCTCAGAACCTCTCGCTTCTGCAGATATCCGTTTGTTTTCAAAATAATTCCATCATCTGAGGAGGTAAAAAACATGTTACAAGTAATCATCCCAATGGCCGTGCTCCTGATCATTGTCCTGAACAAAAAGATCCCATACATCGGCGGAAACATCAATGCAGCACTTATCATGACCGGCGCATTAACCCTGCTGATGGGTGGCATCTTCAATCCAGCCGAGTGGGTCGGCGCCTGGATTGACGGCTTAAACCGCTTGGCCTGGATCATGGCACTGTCTATTACCGGTTCTATTTTCGCAGTAATCTCCACACGTCTTGGAACTATTGACACCATCATGGGCGCGATGGCCGCAAAGTTTGGTCGCCGTCCCAGAATGCTGATCTTCTGCATTATGTTTGCACTTCTTCTCGCCGGTTCTCTGCTGGGTGACGCCATCGCAGCCGCCACCGTCATCGGTATGCTGACGGTCAGCATTCTGATCTCCATGAACATGCCTTTTGAGAAAATCAGCGCCATTATTGTGATGGGTGCGTCTATGGGTTCCATCATGCCTCCCATGACCCAGGCCTTGGCGCTGTCCTCCTCTCTGGTGGGCACCGAGCCTGACCCGGTCATCAACATTGGCTACATTACCGTCTTTGCTACCTTTCTCTTGATTGCCGCTTACTGCGCCATCTTTCTTGTAAAAAAAGAAAATGTACCCGGGGCCAATACCGAGATAAAGATTAAGCACGTCAATCGCACCGCAGGTGAGATTCTGCGTGAAAACTGGAAGTCTCTCATCCCGCTGATGTTCCTTATTTTGATTGTACTGCTGAGGACCGTTAAGATCCCCTACATCTCCTGTGATCTGGGCCCCACTATTTTGAAGAGCATTAAGTTCTTGAAGCTGGGTGACGACAACGTCATGAGTCTTTACGACTTCCTCTCCGGCGTAACGATTTTGGGTGGGTTGACCAACGGAATCGTACTGTCTATCATCTGCGCAATCGGTGTGGCCTTCTTCTTCCCCGCCATTCGGAATCACGGTGGAGAAGTATTCCGTGAGGGGTTTGAAAAGGTTCATATTACCATTCTATTGCAGATCTGCTGTTCCTTCATGCTGGGTTGCTTCTACACAGCCGGCTCCATTGACAAGGTTTCTCAATTTGCCCAGAGTCTCGACAGCAACGTCCTCAAAATCGGCGGCGCGGCAGCCATGATGCTGCTTGGCATGCTGACCGGTTCCCAGTCCACGACACAGAATGTGGTATTCTCTTTCTTCGGCCCGGCCCTGGTCGTATCCGGTATCAACCCCACGTTTGCCGCCGTAGCCGGTGCCCACCTGGCTGCCGCTGGCCAGGGTATGCCTCCTGCGGATTTGACTACTTTTGTGGTCTGCGGTATTATTTCCGCTCAGGTTGGCAAGAAGGTCGATCCCTTGAAGTCGATGATCTATTCCATGCCCATGTGTATCGTCTTCCTAATCATCGGCATGATCTTCCTCTATATTTAGGCTGGGGGTCTCCACTTCATGAATAACCGGAAATCCTTGGGTATTTTAATGCTGGATACCAAATTCCCCCGCATTCCAGGCGACGTCGGGAACCCGGAAACCTTCCCCTTCCCCATCCAAAAACTGCTCGTAACGGGAGCTGACCCCAAGCGTGTTGTAATAGAAGGTGATCCAGCCCTTTTAGAGCCCTTCCTACAGGGGGCAGAGGAGTTGGAGCGCCTTGGCGTAAGCGCTATCACAACAAGTTGCGGCTTTCTGGCTATGTTCCAGAAAGAACTGGCCGCCAGGGTAACTATCCCGGTCTTTGCGTCCTCACTGCTTCAGGTAAATTTAGTGAGCAACAGCCTGCCGGCAGACAAATGCGTGGGGATCATGACCGCCGACAGCAGGAATCTGGATCACCGTCACTTTTCGGGAGTCGGGATTGAACACATCAAAAAAGTAGTATACGGAATGGAGAACACCCATTTTCATGATGTGTTCGTGGGCAACTCTGAACATCTGGATCAGGAGTTGGCTTGCCGGAATATGGTCGATGTTTCCAAGCGTATGGTCAAAGAAAACCCAGATGTGGGTGCCATTGTATTTGAATGTACCAATATGCCGCCCTATGCCAGTGCAGTATTTCAGGCTGTGGGGCTTCCCGTGTATGACATCACGACCTTGGCGGCCTACATGATGTCAGGGAACGAGAGATTGCCTTTTTAACTAGTTTGCGAGAGAAGTGTTTGTAACGGAAGCAAGAAGGAGAATTGCCCCTGTGGCAATTCTCCTTCTTGCTTCTACCTATAAAAATTTAAAAGCCTTGTTTTCAGGAAATTCTTTGCGCAATCGGCACAGGAAAGCTCCCAACCTTACGGAACAAAAAAATCGCCGCAATATTTCTGCTTACGGATTCAACCTCGTTGATAACGATACGGAATTTCATACTCCTTAATTTTATACTGCAGATACCTACGGGAAATACCTAAATACTGCGCCGCCTTTGTGCGGTTTCCCCCAAACAGATTTAGGGCCGCTAAGACATCCGACTTCTTCAGTCCTCTGGTTGAGCACAGATTTTGATCGAGACTTCTTTGTTCTATTTCCGCTCGTTTTTCCCCGCCCGGTTCACTGAATAACAGGCCTACAGGGATGTTGCTGATCTCGGTGGTCGTGTAAGGGGTCATTACCACCATGCGTTCCACAAAATTTCGTATTTCCCGCACGTTTCCCGGCCAATCATACTGTTTCACTTGATCCAAAACTTCTTGTGAAAAACTCTTTTGCAGGTTGTACTTTTTACAGAAGTAGTCTAAAAAGTGGAGGCACATGGGCACGATATCATCCCTTCGATTCCGGATCGGCGGAATGGTCAAGGGAATCACATGAAGGCGATAATACAAGTCTTCCCGAAACTTCCCCTCCTGCGCCAAATGGAGCAGATCTTGATTCGTTGCGGCAAGCAATCTGAAATCTACCTTTTTTGAGCGGAGTGCACCAATTCTCTGTACGCTTTTCTCCTCGATGACACGTAACAGCTTGCCCTGAATGCTCATGGGCAACGAGTTGATCTCATCCAAGAAAAGCGTTCCACCGTCTGAAGATTCGATTAACCCTTTTTTCCCTTCCTTGCTGGCCCCGGTAAAGCTGCCCTTTTCATACCCAAACAGCTCGGATTCAATCAAGTTTTCCGGAAAGACAGCGCAATTTACGGTAATCATCGGCTTATTTTTCCGTTCACTGTGTTCGTGAATGAACCGAGCAAACACCTCTTTCCCGCTGCCGGATTCCCCATAAATCAGAACGCTGGAATCCAGCGGGGCAATCCGTTCGGCAATGGAAAGAATTTGCTTAAGCTCCTGACTTTTTACCACGATGCTGGATTTTTCCGCTTGCACAGCCTCATTTACCAACGGTGTTTCACTTAGAATCTTCGTTTGCTTCAACAACGTGTGATACAGCGCCTGGAACTTCTGAACATCCTGAAGCATCGTAACCACATATTTGATATTTCCGTCTCCATTGAAAATGGGAGTCCCGGTGACGATCCGCATTCGGGTAGGGCTGCTACTTTTCTGAATATCCTGATAGTATTGCAAGCGACTTACCCGCTGCTTTTTTTGGCAGACTAGGTCGTACACACATACGTCAATGAATTTGGTGAAATCGTGGACATTCATTTTCAGATATTCATTGCGCGGTATATTCCTCCAGTTGATCATCACCGTATTGACAAAGACAAAATTTCCTTTTGCATCATAGATCGCAATACCGGCATCAATATTGTCGGCCACCGCAGCCAAAGGCAACTCTCTTTCCACGTCGTAAGCAGACAATAATTCTTCCATCATGCCATCCCTCCCATGGAACCAACTGTATCATCCACGTCGCCTGCAAAAACCGCACTTCCTTTGCACAGTTAGATACATGTATTATATCATAAAGTTTGTGTAATTTGAAGCAACAAAATATGTCTGGTCTGCAAACACAGCCCCAGCATCAGCCTGGGATGCTCTTTTTCTTTGTGCAGCACTGCTTAAATAATTTAAGCGCATGACCCCCAGAAAAAGTTCCAGGAATCATGCGCTTTTCGGTTTATCGGATTACCTTCCTGTCACGATCCATACGAAGCAAATGCTTACAGCATCTCACAGAAGGTCTGGATCCTTGTCCTGATCTGCTCATAGCTGGTGTTCTGCTGGTCAATCTCAATGGCCAGATAGGGATAACCGGCCCTGCGCAGATCCGCCTCATAGTAAGGCTGGTCGTACTCCTCCGGATCGCAGAACTTCATCATGCAGGAAACCACACCCTGGGCCCCGGTCTCCTGGCACATCTTCACCAACATCTCTCCTCTTGGCTTACCCAGCTCGTGGATCAGGCTGCACCCATATCTGTTGTTCCACTGGAGTGCCAGACGCTTCAGACCTCCGCCACCCTTTTCCGGGGTGTCAGTGCGATATTGGCGGGACTCCTGAGCCAGGTCATCCGCTACCACGGCCACCTTATTTTCTATCAAGATATCCAGCACTTCGTCCGGTTCGCAGGTAATGCCAGCCAGCACCACACGTTTGCCGGTCCACTTGTGAACGGGCAATTTCTTCAACTCTGCCACAATCTCTCG
>JBFWME010000053.1:4784-17050 GCA_050251755.1 Lawsonibacter sp.
GGGAAACAACCCACCACTTTTTTCCCTTGATTCAGATAGCGCTCCATCTGGCTTTTGGGATTGTCACAGGCCCCTTTTAGCATCGCTAGGTTCTGCTTCAAATCAGCCATTGTTCTTCGCCTCCTTGTTTTGCTTCATGACCTCTACCAGCCCCTGTATACGGGTCTCAAACTGGGCCTCGCTGTAATTTCGATAGTCCGCCTGGTCGCCATCGAACGAGGCAAAGGGTACTCCCGCCTGCTGGGACAGTTGGCGCTGGACCTCCATCATCTGGCAGTCCATTACCTTGCAGCTGCGGTTCACATGGTAGATGGTGCCCTCACAGTCAAACTTCTTCAGGGCCTCCATGCGCCGGGAGATCATGGTGGTGGCATTGTCGCCATTCGTGGAGGCGAAGCAATAGGCTCGGGCCATGCCGTCCAGGTCTTCATATTCGATGGCCCACGCCTTGCCATAGCTGGAGGCCACCATATTGACCCCGTACTTTTTCAGGGTGCGCAGGTTGTGGCTCAGATAGGGCCAACAGGCGATTCCATCCCAGGAGACCCGGAATTGCTCCTCCACTGGGAAGGTGGAGGTGCCATTTTTTATATTCTCTTCGATCTCAGCATTCAACTGCTCCAGCACGGCGGTCGAAGACTCCTTGCCCCGATTGCACACCATGGCAGACATATAGTTGAACAGCTCGAACCCACCGATGGGCGCCGGCTTGTGATCCATCAAATTATTGGCCCGCTCCCACAGGTAGCTGTTACGCTGGGATCTTTTCATCACTTGCTTGAACCGTTCTTCATCCCAGGTCTTTCCGGTAAAGTCGCACAGGTCCTTGATCAACTGGTCGATCTGGGTTCGGACATAGCGCACCCGGGTTTCCGTCACATAGTCAAATGGATTGTAGCAGGTATCGATAAAAAAGATGGGGATATTCATCTGCCTGGCCAGATTCTCATACCACTTGGTCAGCTGGTTGCAGATGTTGTTGGTCAACAGCAGAAAATCAGGCTTTACCATCTTACCGCCATCCGGCAGCTCCACCTCGCTCTCGCCGTTGAGGACGGAAGCGTAGGCCAGGTTTACTTTCGCGTAGGCGCACAGGTCATTGGAGTAGCCCAGCGGACCCTCGCACTCCTGAAGGAACGGGTCAGACTGGTGACGGGCAGCGATGCCGGCAGAGTGGTTTTCCGGGTACAGCACGTTCAGGCCCAAGGTCTCGGCGATCTCCTGTGGAAAGATCGAGGCAGACCAGCCAACCTTCTCTCCCTGCTCCTTTGCCAAGCGGGCATTCTCGAACAGGGCGTTCGTCTGCTCCCCCAGCATGATCATGGACTTGGGCTTTGGGCGCTTCGGCTTTGGGGTCGGCGCGGTCGTCTGATCCGCTGCCGCTTGAGTTACGGAACTTGTGACAGGTTCACTCATGGTTTTCAACCTCTTTCTTAACAAGTTTTTCGCAGGCCAGGGTAGCAGCTCCAATGGCTCCTGCCAGCTGGCACAGGGGATGCACCTGGACCGGACATCCCAACTCCCGCCCCATGGCGGACACGACCCCCACGTTCAGGGCCACGCCGCCGCTCATCGCCAAGGAAGTGGGGCGGCCCAGGCGCAGAGCCATTCCGGCAACCCGCTTGGCCACGGAGTTATGGATCCCGGCGGCAATGTCTTCCACCGGAATATTAGAGGAAAGCTGGGAGATCACTTCTGACTCGGCAAAGACGGTACAAGTATTGCTGATGCTCACTGGATGCTCCGCTCGGAGAGACAGTGGGCCTAACTTGTCAATGCCCACATTGAGCACCTTGGCCATTACGTCCAGAAAGCGTCCTGTGCCCGCAGCGCATTTGTCATTCATCTGAAAGGCCATCAGTTGTCCGTATTCGTTGATCTGGATGGCTTTGGCGTCCTGCCCGCCGATATCGATGATCGTACGTACCTGAGGAAGCAAAAAGTGGATTCCCTTGGCATGGCAGCTCAGCTCACTGATCTGTTCGTCCGCACCGTCGCAGTTCATACGTCCATAGCCGGTGGCCACAATATAGCCGACGTTCTCCGGCCCAAGGCCGGACTGTTCAAAGATGGCCGTCCGGACCTGATCCGGACCCACGGTGCCGGTTCCAAGGGGCACCACCTCCCGGGCCACGATCTCTTTGCCGTCTTTCAGAATTACGGCCTTGCTGGACGTGGAACCGATGTCGATTCCTAGTGTATACATGGGAAAACTCCTTATCTCAGAACGGTCTTAGCGAATCTCCTGTTTCTCATACATAGCAGAGATCTGATCCTTGGAGTAGCCCAGATCCTCCAGCACCTCAGCGGTGTCGCGGCCGACAGAACCGGATGTCCTGCACGGAATTTCAGCGGGGTCAATGGAACCGAAATGGACCGGGCCGTTGACAAAAACGGTCTTGGTGCCATCGGAATACTCATGATAATAGGCATAGTGATTGGCCTTGACCTGGGGATCCTCGGGCACGTCCTTGAAGTGGCGCAGCACTTCGTGGGGCAGGTCATGCTTGTCCAGCAAGTCATGCCAGTAAGGAACGGGATGCTCCGCGAATTTGGCGTCAAAGATTTTGGTGAGCTCGGTCTTGTTCTTATAGTAGACTTCCGCAGTGCAGAATCTGGGATCGGTGGCAATCTCAGGCATTCCGATCACCTCACAGAATTCAGGGAAGCGGCGGTAGTCGATGACGGCCAAGTAGAACCATTCCCCATCGGAACCCTGATATGTATTGCTGCCGGCATGGCCGCAGTCATAGCGATTGCGTGGGAGCTTACGGCCGTTGAAGCCATTGAGTACGCCCGTGCAGCAGATAAAGGCGCCGGACTGGAGCAGGGATACATCCACCTTATCCCCTTCACCGGTAATCTCCCGTTTGTACAGAGCGGCGGCGATGCCGCCGGCGAGTGCTACGGCCACACTGTGGTCGCCGATGCCGCCGATCGGAACCAGGGGCCCGGCGCCGGCGGGAGACAGGTCGGCCATCAGGCCAGTTCTGGAAAAGAATACGGTGTAGTCATAGCCGGGGCGATCTTTCTCAGGTCCCTCGGCGCCGTAGCCAAGCACGGAGGCGTGAATCAAACGGGGAAACTGTTTCTTCAACTGCTCATAATCCAAGCCCATGCCCTCCAGGGCCTGGACACGGTAATTTGTCAAAAGGACGTCGGCTCCCTCCAGCAGCTTCATCATAGCGGCGTGGCCTTCCTCGGTGCGCATGTTCAGGGCAACAAAGCGCTTGTTTATGTTCTGAACATCAAAGTTGGGGTTGGCATCCTTCGTGCAGGGAGACATGGTGGTTCCGGCCTGCTTGCGCCAAGCGTCTCCATTCATAGACTCCACCTTGATCACGTCGGCGCCCCACTCGGCCAGGATGCGGGCAGTCATAGGACCAGCCAGCATGGTGGACAGTTCAATGACGCGAATGTTTTCCATGGGTTTCATAACAATATGCCTCCTTAGAAATTCAAAATTCAGTTCTATTTTTTATGATCGGGTTTTCTTGCAGACGTTCCAGTCAATGCCCCTTAAACTGGGCAGTACGCTTTTCCAGGAAGGCTGCCGTGCCCTCCTTTCTATCCTCGGTACTGAACGCGATGGTCTGGGCCAGGCGCTCTATCATCAGCCCCGTGGCGATATCGGTCTCATTTCCCATATTGATGCAGATCTTGGCCAAGGAGACAGCCACGGGACCTTTGGCCATAATTTGACGGGCAAGTGCTTCGGTCTCTTCCATCAGGGCCTCGCGGCTGTCCTCGGTCACCCGGTTCACCAGGCCGATGGCGGCAGCCTCCTCCGCTTTCAGGATACAGCCTGAAAAGATCAGCTCCTTCGCTTTGCCAGGGCCCACCAGACGTACTAGGCGCTGGGTACCGCCGGCACCAGGCATGATCCCTAAGTTCACTTCCGGCTGACCGAATTTTGAACGCTTGGTAGCAATCCGGATGTCACATGCCATGGCCAACTCACAGCCGCCGCCCAGGGCGTAGCCGTTGATGGCACAGATCACCGGCTTATACAGATCCTCCAGGTCCTTCAGGGCCTTGGATGCGGTGCCAACCATCTGTACCAGATAATCTCGGTTATGGATCTCCCGGATGTCAGCGCCGCCGGCCAGTGCCTTGTCTCCTGCCCCCGTCACCACCACAACTTTGACGGTATCATCCTCCCGCGCACACTGAACGGCCGTGCTGATGTCCCTCCACATCTCAGGACTGAGGGCGTTGCGGACGTCGGGACGGTTGAGCGTCAGATAGAGAATTCCATCTTTGATCTCATATAAAATGTTGTCAAACTTCATGAGCCTGTCTTCTCCTTCATCATGTTAGTCACATTGAACTTTTCTGATTTCAGTCAAACGCCTTTCCTAATAACTTAAGATAAGCAAGAAACGTGCCAACCGATCATTTTCCTGAACCAACCTGGCTTTCGGCCTCTTCGAATGGCCCCGGACCGGGAATGTCAGCCCTGATATCGATGCTGAGTATTTCTCACCTTTTCACAAGGGAATTCACACTTCATTCACTTTACTTCTCACTTCTCACTTTTTCTCAACGTCCGCTCCCCCATCTCAAAAATCCCCCTCTGCTCACCCCCATGTGTTTTCCGGAAAATAGCGGCTCCCAAATGTCTTTTGTAAAAGTTGGCATCAATATTGCTTATAATTAAATAGTCACGAGGCAATTGATCTTAAAAGCGTAACGCGGATGTGGACATACACACAGCAAATGTGAGAGGAGATACCAGACAATGAAAAACGTATACATCATGGGGGCGGTGCGAACAGCCATCGGCAAATATGGAGGTTCCTTAAAAAGCGTCCCCGCTCATCGGTTAGGCGCATTAATTATCAAAGAGGCGCTGTCGCGTTCCGGAGTGGAAAACTCCTTGGTGGACGAGGTCATTTTGGGTGAAGTGCGGCAGAGCACCGAAGCCTCTAACATTGCCCGCTGTGCCGCGTTGGAAGCCGGTCTCCCCGAAACCGTCCCAGGATATACGGTGAACCGGCTATGCGCCTCCTCCATGCAGGCGGTTTTATGTGGCTGCCAGGAGATTTGGTGTGATCAGGCCGACGTCATTGTAGCCGGCGGCACGGAAAATATGAGCCGCGCTCCCATTTATCTGCGCGGTACCCGCTGGGGCGGCAACAAGAACTCTATCGTGGACTCAAATATTGAGGCCGGCAGCACTGCCGCCCCCGCCTCCATCTATGGCACAGAGCTCAGCATGACCAGGACTGCGGAAAACGTGGCTGAGCGCTTCAACATCACCCGGGAGCAGCAGGACGCCTTCTCCGTGGAGAGCCAGCGCCGCGCCCTGGCCGCCATTGAGGCCGGTTATTTTAAGAAAGAGATCGTCCCGGTTGAAATACAGGACAAGAAACGCTCCTTTGTCTTCGATACGGACGAGTTCCCCCGCGCCGGGACCACCATGGAAGTGCTGGCTAAGCTGCGCTCCATTGTCAAGCCGGGCGGAACCGTAACCGCCGGCAACTCCTGCGGGCTGAACGACGGTGCAGCCGCCCTGGTCCTGATGTCCGAGGAGAAGGTGAATCAGACCGGTCTGAAACCTCTGGCCCGTATTATTGATATTACTACCGCCGCTTTGGATCCGGCCATCATGGGCTACGGCCCCTACTATGCTACCAACAAAATTCTGAAGCGCACCGGTATGGCCCTGGATCAGATCGACTTGGTGGAACTGAACGAGGCATTTGCCTCTCAGTCCGTGGCCTGTATCCGGGATTTGAATCTGGATCCCGCCAAAGTAAATATCAACGGCGGTGCCATCGCGCTTGGACATCCTCTTGGCTGTACCGGCGCCCGCCTCATCGTCACCCTGCTTCATAATCTCCAGCGCACCGGTGGACATTACGGCCTTGCCACCCTGTGTATTGGAGGCGGCCAGTCTATGGCTACTATCATTGAAAAGATGGATTAACAATCTAATGGGCCAAAAAAAGGAGGTTCTATTATGAAAATCGAAGATATGAAAACGATTGTAGTCATTGGTGCCGGAGCCATGGGGCAGCAGATCGCCATGAACTCCGTCCTGAACGGGCGGGCACAGAACTACAAGGTAATTCTGTGCGACTCCTTCCCCACCGCGCTGGAGAAGGCTGAGCCGTGGGCTGCCCAGTATCTGGCCGGACGGGTAGCCAAGGGCCGTATCACGCAGGCCGAAGCCGATCAGGTGGCGGCGAACTTGTCCTTCTCTCAGGACGTGGAGGCCTCCGCCGCTCAGGCCGACTTAGTAATCGAGGCCATCATCGAAGATCTCAAGGTCAAGCAGGATCTGTTCCAGCGCATCAGTAAGGTGTGCAAGCCCGACACCGTACTGGGCACGAACAGCTCCAATATTGTCAGTTCCAAGCTGGCTGGCGTTACCGAACATCCCGAGCGTCTGCTGAACATGCACTACTTTAACCCAGCTCTGGTGATGCAACTGGTGGAGATCGTCCGGGGGCCCCATACCGGCGAGGAGGCCATCCAGGCCGCCCAAGGCTTTGCCATCAACACCGGCAAGAAGCCCATTATCATTCAGAAAGAGATCGCCGGCTTTGTGGCCAACCGTGTAAACGCGGCCGTCACCCGTGAGGCCTGTCTGCTGTTGGAGAAGGGCATCGCTTCGGTGGAAGATATCGACACCGCCTGCGAGAAGGGCCTGGGCTATCCCATGGGTCCCTTCCGTCTGATGGATTTGACCGGCATTGATGTCAACTACTATGTACGCCGGGACCGCTATGCGGAAAGCGGAGACGAAAACGATAAGCCCAGCCCCCTGGTCATTGAGAAATTTAAGAAAGGCGAATTTGGGAAAAAGACCGGAAAAGGCTGGTATGTGTACGACGAAACCAAGAAGTAAGCAGTATAAAAACAAATTATTTTAAGGAGGATATGTTATGATCCACAGAGTTTCTCAGGCCCAATTTTCTGCCCTTTGCAGCTATGTGACGGACAAGATTGAGAAGGAGCATGGAAAACCCATCGTCATCTCCATCGCAGATGAGGCGGGGGACATCATCCATATGACTCATATGGATGGTACGCCCTCCCGCAGCGGGATTATTGCCTCCGGCAAGGCATACACGGCTGCAAAAATGAACCGGTCGACCACTGCTCTACGCCAGTTCTGCGAAGAATCGAAAACCCCGATCTCCGATTTTGTAATCCAGGGCATGACCACCATGCCGGGCGGCACACCTGTTCTGGATAAAAAGGGTGAGCTGGCAGGAGCAGTCGGTGTGAGCGGTCGGTCTGCGGCGGAAGACCAGGAGATGGCGGATCTATGCGCGGCTTTTCTATCTGATCTGTGCTAACTAATTCTAAATAAAAGCAACACCGGAAGCAGGTTTTCTTTCGGATCATATTACGACTCCAGTCCGCTCTACTTTAACAAAATAGCTGTTCTGCCATATGGCAGAACAGCTATTTTGTTAACCATTACATGATTTGGTTCCGTCACAATAGGCAATGGGTTGCGGGCCCTTTCCTTTGACCGTCCGCTGCCTCAATAGAGATAGGGCGTCTCCCATAGATTCAATGTAACGCCCAGGCCCATCTTCACGGCATTGTCGTAAATTTCCTTGCCCCAGGCCACATCGTACACGGGCAGGCCGCCCATGCCAAACAGAATAATTTCATCGTCATTCTGACGGCCTGGGATCTTCCCATTGATGATGTCACCCAGATTCTCAATCTGGTTGGCGGTCATTTTGCCCTCCCGAATCCAGTCCAAATAGTAGCTTCCGACCAGGTCCAGTGACTTATGCCAAGGATAGGGCAGTTCCTCAGACCAGGCTTCGTACATCTTCCAGTTATCCACCACCCGACGGGCACGATTTAAAACAAAGTCTATGTCCAAATTGACTCCGGCAGGCAGGGAAACAAAGGCACCAGGCTTTAACCATTTCTCATTTATGTAGGGCAGATTCTTCCCGGAGGTAGCGGCGTTGATTACGTCGGCATCCCGAACGGCGGCCTCTACGCTGTCTACCAGCTCAATCGTTTTGATCTGCGGATAGTTTTCCCGAATAAAGGCTTCCAGTTTTTGGGCGCTGGTGGGGAAAATATCATAAATTCGAACGGTATCCAGCTCTTTGCACACGTCCACCAAGCTCATAAAGCAGGTCCGGCTGATGACGCCGGCCCCGATCAGGCCGCAGATTTTGGCGTCTTTTCTTGCCAGATGGCGAGCTCCCACACCCGGAATCGCTCCGGTACGAACGGAACTGATCAGGTTGCCGGACATCAGGGCAACCGGGGCGCCGGTGTCGGCGTTGTTCAACATCACCATTAGAATGGATCGGGGCAGCCCCTTTTCAAGATTGGCGCGGTTAGATCCATACCATTTCTCTCCGGAAATGTTGAATCTGCCTCCGACATAGGCGACCATGGCCATAAACCGACGGTCAGGCCCGTCTACCGGCATATTGGGGAAGGGGGACGTCTTGGGAAAGGTAATCTTTACCCCGTGGGAATTGTTGTTTTTCCCTCCCATCACATAGTCGCCCTTGCCCATCAGGCGGTATACTTCCTCCATCGTGTCTACGCAGGCATGCATATTCGTGACGCCTGCTTTGACCATAGAAGGCTCGTCTAGATACAGGAAATCAATACGGGAACTCATACTGAACACTCCTTTTCCAATCAAAACATCAATCTTTCTCTGTTTATCTCAAATCGGCCCGGTGGCCGCAGAGAATCGATACAAAGAGCGGATCTGCTGCAGCCTTTCCGTTCTTCCATGCCTCACCCCAGCGCCTTCCAGCAGATCCACAGGCATACCGCTCCCCAACAGGGACACAGCAATCAGTGCGCCTGCATCCAACAGGAGCAATGTCATTTATTTTCCGACTGTTTCCATTCCGACCGCCCCTCTGGCGTTTGTGGGCTCCTTATACCACATTTTTCCAATTACAGATATTGCAATACAGACCACGGCGGCCAGCGAAACAATGCCCACGACATACCATCCCCGTCCCGCGAGCAAAGCAGCCGGAATTGCGGACCAGAAGGCAATCTCCAGAAAGCTCAGCCAGGGTGACATCGCCGTGTCTTCCACGGTGCAGGACTTGTTTTCCGGATCCACGATACGTAGCAGCACAAAACCAATCGCAAACACGCCGGTGCAGTAGCCGTAGCAGAAGATGGAGCGCTCAAACCAGCTCTCTCGATTCATGCGATAGCCAAGGGGTACCACGGTCAGGAACACACATACAAATCCGACCAAGGTCAAAATCAACAGTGGAATGGCATATTCGATCACAACGGCAATCTTGATGGAAGCAATTCCGAAGAACACCAGATAATCGGTGGCCGTTCCGGAAATGCGGCTGTTTACGTTTTTATCAATGTAGTTGTAGACCTTCGTCTTTCGGAACACAAGGAAGAAGACCAGCGACAAAATAAATGCAACCGTAAAGTCCGGAATGCCCTTTAGGACATAGACCGCCAAAATCTTAGAATTAAGGAAATAGCCGCCGCCGGCAAGTCCAAGGACCAAGCAGACATGGAATGCCAGGCCGTCCAGGGAGACAGAGGAAACGGTCTCCTGACCCATCGACACCCGATTTTCCTTGGCAACCAAGCCGGTTCTCAGGTCGCCGGAAATAAACTTAAAATCTTTGATGTAAGCGGTCCAGCCTTTTTTGGTCGCGACTTTGATAAAGGCCAAGCCGCCAAAAATACCGGTCAGGATCCCGATGGTGGCGAAGGTCATGCCCAAGTCACCGGCTTCCGCCCAGCCCAGATCCTGAAAGGTCTTGCCAATCGCAGCAGCAGTCCCGTGACCTCCGGTAAACCCGGATGCCATCAGGATGCCAAAGCCTGGATTGATGTCGGGAACGACCCATTTGACAATAGTCAGCGTAGCGGCAATACCCAGGATGAACTGAATGAAGAAAATCACAAACCGGTACATGGTAAAGCTGGCCACCCGCTTGACCACAGCACTGGAGCCCTCCTTACCGCTGGAAGTAAATCCGTTCAGGCCGACAACCGCGAACACAATAATAATCAATACGCCTGCATAAGACCCAATGCTGTCTGAATACGGCAGGATATTCAGGAACTGCTTACCAAAAAACAAGCCCAGAAATCCCGCAATCATACTGGCCGGAATGAAGAACTCCTGAAAGAGCTTCACTTTCGCGCGGATGAGTTGTCCAACCAAAATCAGGACGGACGCAATGGCAAAGTCGATAAAGAAATCGTAGACAGTCATGTTCTCCCTCCTAAAACTAAAATGTTTGATTCGGTTCTATACATCCGTATCATGGAACAGGGCTTTTAGGTCTGGTTTGCAAACACATTCCCACGGAATCTTTGTTATCCGGTGGGCAATACGGTGGTAGCTACCCGTATGTTACGTGTATTATTATAATACTTAAAATAAATATTGTAAATATATTTGCCGCATTTTGAACTCCCAAACTTTTCCTCCTCTTTTTGTTAATTTCAAACAATGATATTCCAATAAATTCTCTGCATATTCTCTTTTTCGACTACTATTTTTCCATTTTACCTTGTATTCCATTTTGGGCCCTCCTTCCTTTTTCTTTACTTTTTCTTTGCTTTATACTAAAATAAAAAATATTCGTGCCGACCCCGACTTCGGTAGGCAGCTTCTCTTACCACCGCAGCCCCATAAGGTGCATTTGACACTCACTTCCATCCAACGAAAGGAGTCTCTTTATGGCTGTTACCGAGTATATCCTGACGCAGGATATTGGCGTTTTCTCCTGTAAATCCGCCCTGTTTTCTCTGGACGGCACCCTTGTCCGCAGCAATATCGTCTCTTACCGCTCCTGCCACAACGAATCCGGGTGGGCCTGGCAATCTCCCGACCTGTGGTGGGACGCTTTTTGTCAGAATTGTCGGACACTGCTGTCCGACATTCCCCCAGCCGCGGTAAAAGCCGTGTCGCTCTGCGGACAGATGATGGCCTGCCTCCCCGTGGATCAAAACATCCAGCCCATCTGTGACTGCATCACCTGGGACGACAAACGCGCCATTGAGCAGGTCAAGGAGATGCACGGTATCCTTGGTTCGGAAGACATTCACAACATTACCGGGGTCTGCCTCGGATATGCCTTTACCCTTCCAAAAGTTCTGTGGCTGAAAAAGCACCGTCCTGATTTTTATGCCAGGACCTACAAGTTTATTCAGTGCAAGGACTATATCAATTACAAGCTGACGGGTCAGCTGGTGACGGATGAAACCGACGCAGGTTTTACCCAAATGTACGATCTGTTCGGTCAATGCTGGTCCGATACGATTTTAAACGCCGCCGGAATTTCTTCTGAGAAGCTGCCGGAGGTGGTTCCCACGGGCACAATTTTGGGTCACGTAACGCCTCAGGCCTCCGGCCAAAGCGGGCTGAGTACCAGCACCCTGGTTGTTCTGGGCCTGGGAGACGGCCGTGCTCCGTCGGTGGGTGCCGGCATCCATTCTCCGGGCGAGGGCTGCATCAATCTGGGTTCCTCCTCCTGGCTGTCCCAAGTCACCAACTGGCGGAACATGGATATCCACCACTCCATCACCAAGGCGTCTTACCTTCAGCCGGGTCTCTACGTCAATGGAGGTTCCATCCTGTCGGGGTGTCTCTGCGCCACCTGGTATGTCAATGCATTCTTTCCCGACGATTTGCACTTTCGCAACGGCGGGCTGGAATCCTTTCTGGCCCGCCAGCTGCCCAACTCGCCGGTGGGCAGCAGAGGACTGCTCTTTATGCCCTATCTGAGAGGGGAACGCGCCCCCTGGTGGAATAATTTTGCAAAGGGCGGTTTTGTCGGTCTATGTTCCCACCACACCAAATACGATTTTTGCCGCAGCATTTTGGAGGGCGTGTCGTTCCAGCTTGCCATCATCAAAAATTGCATCGAGCGGCTGGAGCCGTTTGTCAGCATGCGGATGGTTGGCAGCGGTTGTTCTCCTCAATGGCAGCAAATTTTGTCCGACGTGTTTGAAATGAACATCACCAGTTCCGATGTGACCAGCCACGTGGGCTGTGTCGGAGCAGCCGTTGTGGCCGGTGTGGCAACCGGGATCTACCGGGATTATTCGGAGAGTTCCCGATTTCATCACAATCAGCTGATCACGACTCCCATTGAAGAAAACATCGAGATTTATCGAGAGCTTCTCCCCGCGTTTGAAGACTGTTATTTTGCCCTTCAGGATATTAACCAGCACCTGGGCCAGGTGGGCCGTGGAAATCGCAGCGACCGGTGACCCGTCTGTCTCCCAACCTGAACCCAATTGAAAAATCCTCCTGC
>JBFWME010000054.1:0-16405 GCA_050251755.1 Lawsonibacter sp.
TGCTGTTTGGAAAGGGAAACGCAAAATCCAGCGCGCCCGGAGCCATTATTATTCATTTCCTGGGCGGTATCCATGAAATGTACTTCCCCTATGTTCTGATGAACCCCATTCTGATTCTGGCCATGATCGGCGGCGGTGCTTCCGGCGTATTTACGCTGTCTGTGCTGGGCGGCGGCCTGGTTGGCGCAGCATCTCCGGGAAGCATTTTCGCCGAGCTTTTGATGACGCCAAGGGGCGCGTATTTTGCTAATATTATGGGCATTTCCGTGGCGGCAATCGTTACATTCCTCCTATCTGCTGTTCTGCTGAAGACGCTTGGAAAAGGCGAGGCTGACCTGGAGAAGGCCACCAGCCAGATGAAGCAGATGAAGTCTGAAAGCAAGGGGCAGTTCGCGGCTTATAGCAATTCGTCAACCGCCGTAAAAACGGCAAAAAAAGTCCAAAAAATTGTATTTGCATGCGATGCCGGCATGGGCAGCAGCGCAATGGGTGCCACAAAACTGCGTAAAAAATTGAAAGCAGCAGGTCTAAGCCAAATTGTTGTCGAGCATGCCTCGGTCGATGAAGTGCCGGCGGATGCCGATGTCATTGTATGCCATGTCGAACTCAGGGACCGCGCAGCGGCAGCCAATTCGGATGCCAGGTTGGTTGCCATTACGGATTTCCTCAACGCTCCGGAATATGACACACTGATTGAAACCCTGAAGTCGGAATGAACCTGAAGGCGGGGGGCGCCTGGGGCACCCTCTGTCTCATAAAAAGGGGGTAAACCATGCGACAAATGGAGGTTACCGTCCGGGATAAGGATGGCATTCATGCGCGTCCCGCAGGTATCTTGGCGCAAAAGATGCAGAGTTTTCCCTGCAAAATTGTGATCCAAAAAGGGGAAAAAGAAGCGGATTGCAAACGACTGTTTGCCTTAATGAAACTGGCGATCAAATGCGGGGAGACTATTATTTTGACCGCAGACGGAGAGCAGGAAGACGAGGCCATTTTAGCAGCGCAGCAGATCTTCGAAGAAAACGGCCTGTAACGAAAGGGTTTCCGGTGCTTGGACCACAGGATCAACCACGCAAAGGGGCGGAAGTTGTCGTGACATTTATTTCTCCAAGACTCAACCAAATATTGCGGCTGCTGGTCGAACAAGATGCACCCATTCGTGTGGACTGTCTGGCCCGTGAAATCGGGGTCAGTCGGCGAACGGTTTTTCGTGAACTGGATGGAGTCGAAACCGTGCTGCAAAAGGCAAACCTCTCCCTGGACACCATTCCGGGAGAGGGTATGCTGTTGTCCGGCTCAGACGGCGATCGAAGTGCACTTGGTAAGCTGTTGGGAAGTGCTTCGGTCATGAGTCCACAAAACAAAGCGGACCGCCGCCGGTTGCTGATCTTTCTTTTGTCGGATACGGGCGGGATTCAAAAACTGTTTTATTATGCGCAGGCGCTTGGGGTCAGCGAAGCCACAGTCAGCACAGATTTGGACAGTTTAGAGAAGTATTTTGAACGGTTTGACTTAACGCTGCTGCGCAGACAAAGTCAGGGCGTTGAGTTGTCCGGCAGTGAATTTGATCTGCGTCGAATGTTGGTCGATACTCAAAACCATATCAGCAACTTGCGCTCGTTCGGAAAAAATTACGGCTACCCATCGCTGCAGACCATTCAAACCGTTACGGAAGCATTGGAAGGTGAATGGGCTCCGAAGCTGGACTGGATGACGGAAGAATCTTTGGCAATGCTGACGCTGCAGCTGTCGGTTTTGATTGAGCGCGTGTGCAAAGGGCGAACCCTGAAGAAAGACGATACGACAATTACCGGGCTGCCTCGTCAATTAGCCGGGCAGCTTTGCGATATGCTTGAGAACCTGTTTTCCATCAGCGTCTCGTCCGCGGAGCGCATGGCGGTTGGAACCTTTATCCGCGCATGTCGGGCAAAGCATCTGAATCCACTGGACATCAACGATGCGGCCGCCTATACCCACATGCAAAACGTGGCGTATCGTATGATCGATGCGTTTGATCCCAGGCTGTCTCCAAGTCTTAAGCTCAATGAGGACCTGATCGAAGGACTTAGCTTGCACCTATGGAGCGCGGTGGTCCGGTTAAAGCAGGGAATCGAATTAAAATCAGAAATGCAGGATCAGTTGGTACGTGATTTTCCGGAAGTGTTTTTAAAAAGCAAACAGGCGGCTAAGGTGATTGAGCTAGAGTATCACGTACACGTTCCAGACAGTGAAATTGCATTTATCGCTTCGCATTTTGGGGCGGCCCTGATGCATTATGGCGAACGAAGCAGCCACCACGTTGTGTTAAAGGCCGGGATCATCTGTGTAGCGGGAATCGGCGTATCCTATATGATGGCATCTCAGGTAAGACGGCGGTTTCGGGGACAACTGGAGGTAGTCGTAACGGACTGTAACAACCCGGCTGAGTGGAGTGATTTTCATCTTTTAATCTCCTCCATTCCTCTCAGCAATGCAGCTTGTCCGGTGGTTGTAGTCAAACCGGTTCTTGAGGCGGAAGATTATGCCACCATTCGGAAAATTATGGATCATTGCATGATGTCCACCGCGGAAGAAATGCCTCACCTGATCGGGTCACTTCCGCAGCAATTTGAAAAGACGGCGCTGTGTTTCACCCATATGAGCGTTATGCTCCGCAGCTTCACAAAGCAGACCATCCACGCCGACTGCACATTTGACGAGCTTGCAAAGATGGTGGGCTACCGCTTTGGAAGTGAGCCGGAAAGCGGCGGTCAAATTTATACGGACTTGATCCAACGCGAACGCGTGGGCACGCAGGTGATTCCGCGGCTGGACATTGTACTTTTGCATGCCCGTACCCAGGGAATCCAAAGACCGTCGATCGGCCTGATTTCTCCCGAAGGGCAGCGTTTTACAAATCCATACCTTCAATCGGTAAAGGGCTGCCTTGTGATGCTGGTGCCAAAAAACGCAGACAAGGAACTTCTTGAGATATTCGGGAGTATCAGCGGCGCTCTGATTGAAGATGAAATTCTGCTTGCAGCCGTACAATCCGGGGATGAACCGGTGGTATACACACGCATTGAGGCTGCTATTATGCAGTATTTAAAAGACTATTGGAACGAAAAATTCGACCTATAACAGCTCCTAAGAAAGGCGGTGACGCGCCTAACGGCGCAAAGCCATGACACAGATCATCACGATGGATAATATTATCCTAAATCTGCCGAGGGAATCTCATGAGAGTGCCATTCGCCGGTGCGGCGATATGCTGGTAAAATCCGGATATGTGCGGCCGCGCTATACGGAGGGAATGCTTGCGCGTGATCGCGGATTCACAACGGCCATTGGCAACTACATTGCAATTCCTCACGGGGAAAAGGAATATAAATCCGACATTTTGCACACCGGTATGGTGGTTCTTACCTATCCCGACCCAATTGACTGGGAAGGCCAGAAGGTACACCTCGTCATTGGAATTGCCGCGCAGGGAGAAGAGCATCTGGATATTTTGGGACATATCGTGGATCAGCTGGACAATCAAGATGACGTGCTGGCGCTGGTCAATGCGGGGGATAAAAACGCGATTTATACCATGATGACAGGGGAATGTGTATGATTGTAACCGTGACAATGAACCCGGCGCTGGATAAAACGGCAGAGCTGGAGCGTTTGAAACCCGGTGAACTCAACCGCCTGCAAAATGTACGCACAGATGCGGGCGGCAAGGGAGTCAACGTCAGTAAAATGCTTCGAGTCCTGGGCGCTGATTCTGTTTGCACGGGGTTTGTCGGCGGCAGCTCCGGACGGGAGCTGTGCCGCCGCCTGGACGAGGCGGGAATTGCAAACCGATTTCTTACCGTCGATGGAACCACACGAACCAACCTGAAGGTTGTGGACGCAGACGGCGGCCTGACCGAACTCAATGAGCCGGGTGTTTGCGTCACACAGACCGATCTGGAGCAGCTGCTGCAGCAGATGGAAGAGCTGTCCGGAGACCATGGGATCGTGGTGTTGAGCGGAAGCCTGCCCCAACATGCAGACGCGGATACCTATGAACGGTATGCCAAAGCGCTGCGGCAAAAGGGGCATACCGTAATTCTGGATGCGGATGGGCCTTCCTTCAAGCAGGCCTTGAACGCTCCGCCGCATGTGATAAAACCGAACCGGTATGAGCTGTTGCAGTACTATGGACTGCCTCAGGATACGCCGGAGTGTAAATTGTCTGAGCTTTGCCGCAAACTGCTGCGTCAGGGTGTGGACTTTGTCGTTTTGAGCATGGGCAGTGACGGAGCCATGTTTTTCACCGAGAAGGAGTGTGCACGCGCGGAGGCACTGCCTGTCCGCGTGCAGTCCACGGTGGGTGCAGGAGACAGCATGGTTGGTGCGATTGCTTATGCGCTGGAAAAAGAACTGCCGTTTGAAGAAACCGTTCGTTTGGCTATGGCCGCATCCATCGGCGCTGTGACAACGCACGGGACCAATCCCCCGCCGTTCAATCTGGTGGACGAACTCAAACGGGAAATCAGACTGCAGCCGATCATTTATTAATACAAAGTGAGAAAGAGGGATTCTACATGAAAGCAAGGGGCGTTCGCCTGTATGGTGCAGATGATTTGAGGCTGGAAGAGTTTGAACTGCCCGAAATCAAGGACGACGAGATCCTTGTTCGCGTCATCAGTGACAGCATCTGTATGTCTACTTACAAGCTGCTTAAGCAGGGCAAAGCACATAAGAGATGCCCGCAGAATGTGGATACCAATCCGGTCCTCATCGGGCACGAGTTCGCAGGGGATATTGTTAAGGTCGGAAAGAAGTGGCAAAACGAATTCAAGCCGGGCGAAAAATTTGCACAGCAGCCGGCGCTGAATTATCAGGGCAAGCTGGATTCCCCCGGTTATTCCTACCAGTATTGCGGTGGGGCGACAAACTACTGCATTATGCCCCATGAGGTGATGGAGCTGGGATGCCTGCTCCATTACGACGGGGACGCATACTTCGACGCTTCGTTGGGAGAACCGGTGAGCTGCATCATCGGTGGGTACCACGTTATGTATCACACGAACAAGCAGGACTACTCCCATGCCATGGGAGTGAAGGAGGGCGGAAACGTTCTGATTCTCGGCGGCTGCGGGCCAATGGGTATCGGCGCACTGGAATACCCGCTTGTTCTTGAGAAAAAGCCGGCGAAAGTGGTGGTCACCGATGTGGATGAAGGTCGCATTGCGCGCGCCCAAACGTTAATTTCCCCCGAATTTGCGAAAGAGTCCGGCATAGAACTGGTCTACATAAACGCAAACACACCCGCAGGAAGCGTAGAGGCGCTTCGGGCCTTGACCGATGGACATGGGTACGACGACGTATTCGTGTATACCCCCATTCGTCCTCTGGCAGAACAGGGGGACCAGCTGATGGCGTTTGACGGCTGCATGAATATCTTCGCAGGTCCGACAGACCCGAAGTTCAGCGCCATGATCAATCTCTATAACTGCCACTATACCAGTACCCATATTCTGGGCAGCACCGGAGGCAATACGGACGATTTGAAGGAGGCGCTCGAACTGTTTGCCTCGAAACGGCTTCGTCCCGCTGTGATGGTATCCCATATTTGCGGCATCGACGCAGTGGCGCAGACAACCGCCGCGCTGCCCACCATCCACGCCGGAAAGATTCTCAGCTATCCGCACATTGATCTGCCGTTGACTGCCATCGCCGATTTTGAGAAGCTGGGCAAGACGAATCCCCTGTTTGCAAAGCTGCATGAGAGTTGCTCCAGACAGAACGGACTTTGGAATGGGGAAGCGGAGCAGATTTTGCTTCATCATTTTCACATCAATCTTTAATCACTCTGCAGGAAAAGGCGGGGGAAGGAAATGGAATATCAAGGAAAAGGTGTCAGCAAGGGGGCGGTCCTTGGCCGAATCCATTATGTAAGGCAAGCAAGCAGCCAGGTGGAAGCGCGAAGAATTGAACGTCCGGAAGATGAGATTGCCCGGTTTGAAACAGCAAGAAATCAGGCTGCTTTTCAGCTGGGACAATTGGCCGTCAGTACGGCCGAAAAGCTGGGGGAAGAAAACGCGCTGCTCTTTCACATTCATCAGATGATGCTGGAAGATCTGGATTACCGGGAGTCTGTGGAAGAAAAAATTAAAAGGGAACACGTATGTGCCGAATTTGCGGTGAATGAAACGGCAAATGAATTTTCCCACGACTTTGCGGAACTGGAGGACGAGTACATGCAGGCGCGCGCCGTTGATGTGCTTGACGTTTCGCGCCGTGTTGTCGAAATTTTGATTGGAGCGCGACAGGACCAAACCACATTTGATGAACCGGTTATTTTAGCTTCTCAGGACTTTGCCCCCAGCGAAACCGCACAAATGGAAAAAACAAAGACCCTTGCAATTTTAACGGCGGGAGGTGCCTCGAATTCTCATACCGCCATTTTTGCACGCACGATGGGAATCCCGGCCGTCATCGGACTCGGAACTGTGCTGGATGAAAGTTGGGATGGAAGGGAATGTATTGTAGACGGGGAAATCGGTACGGTAATTGTCGATCCGTCGCCTGCGCAGATAAGCGAAATCCGTGAAAAGATTCAGCTTCAGCAACAATGCGCGGAAGAGCTGCAATCTTATATCGGGAAGAACACCGCGGCTGTCAGCGGACATCGGGTGAAGTTATATGCAAACATTGGAAGTGTAAAAGATGCCAAATTCGCGCTGCAGAATGATGCGGAAGGGATCGGCCTGTTTCGCAGTGAATTCCTCTATTTGGAGCGCCATGACAATCCGGATGAGGAAACACAATTCAACGCGTATCGAGAGGTCGCAGAACAAATGGGCGGCCGGCCGGTGATTATTCGGACCCTGGATATCGGCGCGGATAAACAGGTGACCTATTTGGACCTGCCTGCAGAGAAAAATCCTGCGCTGGGGCTGCGCGCATTGAGAATTTGTTTGACACAGCCGAACATGTTCAAAACGCAGCTGCGCGCGATCTATCGCGCCTCTGTCTATGGAGATTTATCCATTATGCTGCCGATGGTGACATCGGTATGGGAAGTCCGCCGGACAAAGGAACTTGCAGCCGAGGTGCGCGCCGAATTAGCGGAACAACACATCCCATTTTGCCCATCGGTTCCAATCGGAATTATGATCGAGACTCCTGCGGCGGCGCTGATTAGCGATGCACTGGCAAAGGAAACTGCGTTTTTCAGCATTGGAACCAATGATTTAACCCAGTACACACTGGCGGTTGATCGGCAAAATGATCGTCTGGATACGTTTTTTGATGCGCATCATGAGGCAGTTCTCCGCCTCATAGAAATGACGGTACACAATGCGCATGCACAAGGAATCTGGGTTGGTATCTGCGGAGAATTAGCGGCAGATCCGCAATTGACAAAACGCTTTCTTGATATGGGAATCGACGAATTGTCTGTCACACCGTTCGCCATTCTGCCTTTACGCAAGCATATATGCCAAATGTAATGGTATGAAGCGCTGATTATCTAGAAAACTTCTGGTTTTTAATGATCCTTGACGGTAATTATAAAAGCAAAAAGCCTTGGAAACACAGCGTTTCCAAGGCTTTTCATCATATCGGGTTCGCGTTAGAAGCCAAGGCGCGGTGCCTCGCGAGTTCAAATATCCCGGAACAATACAGATTCCGCTGTGTCAATGCGTGCTTTCCAAGCCATCAAAAGGTTTCTTAATTGGCTGCGTTGTGGGGGAGCAGGTCAAAAAAATCAGCTGTACAATTCACAAAATTGACACTATAATGAAATGGTTAAATTGATTTCAATTTTATTCTGCCGCCGGCGGAACGTTTGCGAGGCGATGATGCTATGAACTATGCCGATATCCGGCCCATTGACGTGGCCAATGGCCCGGGGGTGCGCGTCTCCCTGTTTGTGTCCGGCTGCAGCCACCACTGCAAGGGGTGTTTCAACCCGGAGACCTGGGACTTTGATTATGGCCGCCCCTTTGGGGCGGAACAGGAAGCGGAAATTTTGGCCCTTTTGGGTCGGAGCTATATCCACGGTCTGTCCCTGCTGGGGGGCGAGCCCTTTGAGCCCCAAAACCAGGAGCCGGTGCTTCGGCTGGCCCAGCTGGTTCGGACAAAGTTCCCGAGCAAGGACATCTGGTGCTACTCCGGCTATCGGTTTGAAGACCTGTTGGCCGGAGCCGTGGGTAACCACAGCCGGGCCCTGCTGCAGGAACTGGATGTGCTGGTGGATGGGCCATTTATCCTGGAGCAGAAGAACCTGTCTCTGCGGTTTCGCGGCTCGGAGAACCAGAGACTCATCGACGTGCCTGCCTCCCTGCACGCGGGAAACGTGGTCCTTTTGGACTACAGATCGAACTAAAAGAACCTGGTATTCCGGTTTGTAATCGGAATACCAGGTTCTTTGATCAAACGATAACGGAGAGAGGCGGACCATCCAGGTCAATCACCCGGTCTGCCTGGGCCAGCACTTCTGTCTCGTGGCTGACCAGGAGGATGGGGAGATTTTGCCGCTTCAGCCGGGCCATGATGCGCCCCGCCCGGTCCTGGTCCACTCCGGCAAAAGGCTCGTCCAGCAGATACAGCGCTCCGCCCAAGGCCAGGCAACGGGCAAGAGCCAGCCGCCGCTTCATGCCGCCGGACAGAGTGGCTGGGTAGGCATGCTCCTCTCCGGTCAGCTCCACCAGCTCCAGCCAGCGGGGGGCCTCCTCCTGCCGCTCTCCGGGCAGCACGTCGGTGAGGTGCTGCGCCGCTGTCCGCCAGGGCAGCAGGCGGTTTTCCTGAAACAAAAAAGCAGTCTCCATCGGGGCGAGGCCGGTGACCCGTCCCGATTCCGGGGACTCCAGCCCGGCCAGCACCCGAAGCAGGGTGGTCTTGCCGCACCCGGATGGACCCCGCAGGGCGGTGATGCCGGAGGAAGGGAGGCAGAGGGAGAAATCCTTCAGTACCTCTTTGTCTTCGAACGATAAGGTCAGGTGTTCGGCAAGAATCACGCAGTCCACCCCCTATTCCAGCGATTCAGCCCCAGCCGCAGCAGTGTTTCCAGCAACAGAGACAGGATAACGACCACGGCCGTCCAGGCAAACAGGTCGGGTACCTCCAGATACAGCTTGGTGTTATAAATTTGGGTGCCGATGGCGGGACGGGGGGTACACAGCACCTCGGCCGCCACCCCCGACTTCCAGGCCAATCCCATGGCGGTGGTGATAGAGGAGAGAAAGTAGGGACGCAGGGAAGGAAGGTAAATAAGCTTTACAGTCTTTGGGGCAGAGAAACGATAGGCCCGGGCCAGCTCCAGCAGCTGGCGATCCGTCTCCCGGATGCCGCGGGCCAGGTTCGCCCAGACGACGGGCAGGACCATGAGGGCAGAAATGACGGTCGGGACGAAGCTCCGGTCGGTCCACAGCAATACCAGCAGAATGAAGGAGGCCACCGGGGTGGCCCGAATGACCCGGATGGGGCCGGACAGCAGTCGGTCGCACCAGGGAGACAGACAGGTAAGCACGGCCAGACCAGCACCCAGACCGGTTCCGATGATCATACCGGCCAGAATCCGGAGCAGAGAGGCCAAAACGGTCTCCCAAAAGAGAGGGACACCCGCCAACCGGAGCAGGGCGGTCAACACCGTGGCGGGGTAGGGAAGGAGCAGTTCGTTTCCCCGGCCCTGCACGTGAAGCTCCACCAGCCGGGCCCCAAGCTGCCAAGCCCCCAGCCAGAAGGCCGGGGGCAGCAGCATGTGAATGAGGTTGTGAGTCCGGTTATCCGACGCCATAATAGAAGGAGTCATAGGGCATGGAACCGCCGATGGCGGCAGGGTCAGCTTGGAACAGCACCTGATAATACTCCTCCAACATGTTTTTCATGTCCTCCCCAGTGAGAAAAGTCAGGTTGCACTGGGGGATGGCTTTGGCGGCAATGGTTTCGTTGGGGGTGAGTTCGAACCGGGCCACTAGCTTGGCGGCTGCATCCAGGTTGGCCGGGTCGTTCATATATGCAATGGAGGCCTGATACTGGGTGAGAAACTCTTCTACGGCCTGGGGCTGTTCTTCGATAAACTGGGTGCGTGCCACCACGCAGCCCATGGGCAGAGAGCCCTGATCCAGCTTGTCCCACTCCTCAGACAGAGAGACGGCCTGGCGTATCCCCGTGTCCTGCAGCATCAGCGCGGTGGCGGCGGGAACCGGGAGCATGCAGATCGCCTTATCCGCAGAAGTCATCTTTGCCGTGATCTCCTGGGCGGTGAGCCACTGGATGTCTACCTGAGCGGGGTCCACCTTGTTCTGGGTCAACAGGTAGTCGAGCACATATTCCGGGTTGGCCCCCTGGCCGGTAGCATAGAGGGTTTTGCCCTGTAAATCCGCGATGGAGTGGACGGTGTCCCCTTTTTCCAGAATGTAGAGGACACCCAGCGTGTTGACAGCCAGCACCTGAATGCCTCCATCAGTTTTGGCGGCTAAGTTGGCGGCCACGTTGGTGGCCAGAGCGGCAATGTCAGTGGAGGGATTTGGACCGATCAGGTCGGCAGTCACTTGGTCGTTGGCAGTGGCCACCGTGACGTTATAGGTTGGCGCGGAGCTGTCTGCATTGTCGGCCAGCAGCTTGGCTGCACCCACCCCGGTGGGACCGCTGAGGACAGTAAACCGGACCATATCCGCAGTTGAAGGCTGGGAGACGTCGGAGGAAGAGCTGGCGGAGCCTGAGGCAGAACCGGAGACCGAGCCGGAAGAAACGGAGGAATTGGAACCGCTGGACTTGGGGCCGCAGCCGGACAGCAGAGACAGGGCCAGAGCGGTAACTAACAGCAGAGACAGGTTTCGTTTCACAAAAATCATCCTTTCACAAAGGAGGGCTACAGTACGCCCTCCAGAGCAGATAAGTTCGGTATGGAGATGGTTTTACCCCGACGGACAATAAGGCCGCTCCCTTCCAGGGTGTCGAACGCCCGGTACAGGGAGGCACGGCTGATCCCCAGCCGCTGGGCCAGATTGACGGCCGGACAGGTAATGCTTCCGGACTGGCCGTTGGCCAGGAGATAGCGGGCCAGTTTGCCCTCGGCTCCGGACTGGGCCAGGGATTGAAGCCGCCCGGACAAAAACCGGATGCGGCCGGTGAGATAACACAGGTAGTTTTCCCGGATCAGAGGTTCTTCGGCTAGAAGCCGGTCCACCAGCGCCTGCTCCAGAAGCAGACAGCGGCTGGAGCGTCTGGCCGTGATGGTAGTGGCGAACTCCGGGGCGTTGCTGTACAGCGCGGCGGCGCCGAACAGCTCCCCCGGCTCTAACAGGCTGATGGTCAGCGCCCCCTTGGTTACCTGGAGTTGGCCGGACAGAAGCACGCCAAGACAGCGGCGGAAGTGCCGGGGACTGTATACCGTCTGGCCGGGAGAAAAGAGAGACAGGCTGGCACCATCGATCTCGGCCACTCGGCACAGCAGACCGTCTGGGGCTCCCCGCAACAGAGGACAGCGGCCCAGCAGGGCCCATTCTTCGATGGAGAGCGTCAGAACAACCACCTCCAAAAAACTGTCTTATTTAAGACAGAAAAATTGTATAACAGGTTATAAAAAAAGTCAACCCCGGCCGCAATGACGGAACAGGTTCAGGAAAAGCAGACTGTGACGAAGCACCCCCTGATGTAGGTCCTATTTTCCTACATCAGGGGGTGTACGGCCTTAGAGATATGGGGTCGGTCCAAAATCATTTCTTCATCGCGCGGATCAGCCGGAGAATATCTTCTAAGGTGCGCTGGTAATTTTCTCGGGTTTTATGGGCGTATGTCTCAAAGGCCACGGCTTCCCGATCAATGCCGAACATAGCGGTGATGCCCAGGTCGTAGGCGCTGTCGGCGCTATCGGCAATGCCACCCACGATGGCGACCAGCGGAATCTGCCGGGGGCTGGTCCGCTTGACAATGCCGGAGATCACCTTGCCATGGAGACTTTGAGAGTCAATGCGTCCCTCACCGGTGATGACCAGGTCGGCACCCTCCAGACAGCGGTTAAAGTTTACCATATCCAGCACGGCCTCGATGCCGGATTTTAGCTCGGCATCCAGGAAGGCCATGCATCCGGCCCCCATGCCGCCGGCAGCGCCGGAACCGGGGACCTGGGCAATGGAACACCTAAGCTCCCGCTGAAGGGTCTCATCGAATTTGCGTAGCTGGCTGTCCAGAAAGCGGACCATCTCCTCGTCGGCCCCTTTTTGCGGACCAAAAACATGGGCCGCTCCGGTGGTACCGAACAGAGGATTTTCGACGTCACACATGACAGTGATTTTGGCGCTGCGCAGCAACTGCTTGGCCGCAGACACGTCGATCCGGCAGATCTGGTCCAAATTTTTGCCCAGGGGGACGAAGGTACGTCCGGCCTGATCGTAAAATTTCACGCCCAGCGCGGCGGCGGCGCCGCAGCCGCCGTCGTTGGTCGCGCTTCCACCCAGGCCGAGCAGAATCTCCGTGCAGCCGTGTTCCACCGCATGGCGAACCACCTGACCTACGCCGTATGTGGTTGTTTCAGCAGGATCGCGCCGATTCCCCACCATGGGTAGACCGGCCGTGCTGGCCATCTCGACCACAGCTCTGGAGCCGCTGCGGGCATAGGTGGCTTCCACCGTCTCCCCGTAGGGACCGCTGGCGGGCACCGTAACCGGCACGGCCTGGATGGCCTCCAAAAAGCACTCCACGGTACCTTCGCCGCCGTCGGCCACAGGCACTGTGACCACATCGCACTCCGGGAAGAAACGGGGGACGGACTGACGGGCGATCTTGCAGATCTCCAGGCTGGACAGGGTTCCCTTAAAGGAGTCGGAAATAATGATGCATTTCTTCATAGCGGTTTACTTGTTGACCACGTTGATGGGAGCGCCCTCGAGATAGGCCTTGGCGTTGGCCACGGCACAGTCCATGATGCGCTGACGACTTTCCTTGGGCGCCCAGGAGATGTGGGGAGTAATGATGCAGTTTTTGGCCTGCAGCAGGGGGTTATTCGCCTTGATGGGCTCGGTGTAGACCACGTCCAGCCCGGCGGCGCCCATGTTACCGCTGTTCAGGGCATCGGCTACATCCTGCTCGTTGATCAGCTGGCCGCGGGCGTTGTTGATGAGGATGACGCTGTTCTTCATTCTGGCGATGGACTCCTTATTGATCATGCCGGTGTTTTCCGGAGTCAGGTTACAGTGGAGGGTGATGACGTCGGCATTGGCATACAGGGTGTCCAGATCCACGTACTCGGCGATGGCTTTGCCCGAGTCGTTGGGATAGAGGTCATAAGCCAGAACATTCATGCCAAGAGCCTTGGCGATCCGCCCCTCGGCCTGGCCGATGCGGCCGAACCCAATGATGCCAATGGTCTTGCCCTCCAGCTCGATGAGGGGGAAGTCCCAGTAGCACCAGTCGATGCAGTTGGCCCAGTTGCCGGCGTGAACCGAGGCGTCGTGGTGGCCGATGTGGTGGCAGATCTCCAGCAGCAGGGCGATGGAGAATTGACTGACCGATGCGGTGCCATAAGTGGGGACATTGGTGACCGGGATGCCCTTTTCCTTGGCATACACATAGTCTACCACGTTGTAACCGGTGGCCAGCATACTGATAAACTTCATGCCGGGGCAGGCGTCGATGACCTTTTTAGTGATGGGGGTCTTGTTGGTAAAGACGAGTTCCGCGTCGCCGATGCGCGCAATGGCCTCGTCCTCGTCGGTCAGGCTGGTGCGGTCATAGACCGTCAGTTCTCCCAGCTTGCCCAACTCATCCCAGCTCAGATCGCCGGGGTTTTCGGTATATCCGTCCAAAACGACAATTTTCATATGCGGTTCCTCCTTTAAATCAATCAGATAGAATTCTACAGTTTGTAATCTTATTGTATCAAAAGATTAATTGTAATTTAAATAAATTTATAGTACAATTATTGTAATTTTTACAAAGGCGGAACCAATTATGTTGATTACCCAAACGCACGCCCAAAGCATTGTAGACGAGATGAAGGCCTCGATTCACCGGGACATCAATATTATGGATGAGAGCGGGATCATTCTGGCCAGCACCAACCGTGCCAGGCGCGGTCAGATTCACGCCGGCGCGGTCCAGATCATTCAAAACAAGCTGCCCTCTCTGACTATTTGGGAAAATGACCCGGAAACCGGAGTTCAGCGCGGCATCAATCTGCCCATCACCATGGGCGGAGAACTGGTCGGGGTCATCGGCGTCACCGGCGATCCGAAGGAAGTGTCCGTTTTCGGCGATATCATCAAGCGGATGACCGAAATTATGATGGACAGTGTCCGGCAGCAGGAGCAGTCGGATTTGTTTGACCGGGCCAAAAGTCTGTTCGTAGAAAACTGGCTGTTTGCCGACCGTCCGGACTGGCCGGAACTGGAGGTCCGGGGGCGGCTGCTGGGATTGAACATCAACGCCCCCTATACGGTAGCCCTGCTGGAACTGTCGGACCAGGATCCCGGCGGATTGGCCAAGGCGGAGGATTTGAGCGAGATGCGCAGCGGACGGATTCTCCGCATGATTCACAGTCACATCCAGGATGACCGCAACCATTTTTGTGCCGTGATTCGAAGCAGGATCATTGTTCTGCTGCGGGGTGTTTCCCGCTCTGTGGCCTTTTCCAAGATCAGCCGAATGTGTCAGGACATCGAGAGTTACTACGCCATCCCGATCAGCGCGGGGATCAGCGACGCATCCAAAGACCCCATGGACATTCGGCGCTGCTACCTGGAGGCTCAGACAGCCAGCACGGTGGCTGCCCAGTCGGCGAGAGAGCGGGTGGTCTTCTATGACCAGGTGTCTTTGGAGTTTATCGTCCAAAGCATTCCCCGCGCCATCAAACATGACCTGCAAAAGCTGCTGTTCTCTTCCTGTACGCCCCAGGAGAAGGCGGAATTTACACAGACCGTCAGCCTGTACTTTGATCAGGATGGCGACATCCGGCGGTGTGCAGAGAAACTCTTTCTCCACCGCAATACGTTTCAATACCGCATGGACCGCCTGAACAAGAAGACCGGGTACGATCTGCGCATTCCGAAAGATGCACTTTTGCTCTATCTGGCAGTTCGGGAAGGCTGATGCTTAACGTTTAAAAACCCGATCCCGGCTATACGGACGGGATCGGGTTCCTGTTTTACATTCCGACAAGGCCTCTGCGGGCAACCGCCCGGGCCACAAGGGGGGACTTGGGAGGATCAAGCCTGTTCCAAGCCTTGTTTCAGCTGTTGGATGTAGTCTGACAGCTTTTTTGCGGTTTCTGCATTGTTCGGGTGTTGGCAGGCCTTTTCCCCCAGCATGCTTTTAAGATAGTCCCAGAAGGCGGTGGCCAAATTGGTCTCATTAATGGCAAGGGCAACGGGCGGGGCAGAAGTTTTCCCCACAATTACACCGAGCGCTTCCCGCGCGTATACCATGTAGTTAACCTTCTCTTGGTCCTTGACCAGGTGAAGATGAAAGTGATCGTAGTGAGTCAACAGATATTCCAAATGTTCCAGATGCAGAATATACTCTTCCAACGTATAGCAGGCTGCGTCACCGAGCAGCATGACGGAAAAAGCAATTTTTACCGCTCCGCGCTTTACCTGCTCAACGTCAAACATCGGGATGATTTCTGTAAAGGAGTTAACCTTTAAGTTGGCTTCGAACAACTGCCTTCTGCGATCCTGGAGTGCGTTTAAGTCCAAGCCGTTCTTATTCATCCGTGCGATGATTCCGGGTGCTACAGATTCCGGCATGGTCAGCGAAGAAAGGGATTCCGTTTTAATCAGGGAATCGCTGGTTTCGGTTTCATATTCCAATAAAGTTTCAAAATATGCGGCGGTATCCTTTGCCGTATAAATCTGCATCAGCGGTTTGCAGAGGGATAAATATTGATGGAATTCTTCCGCATAAGCCAGAATCATGTCTTTGTCCCGGAGAAACACATTTGCAGCGCAGTCGATAGAGGTTCCAACCGAATTTGACACAACTGCCGCCACGTCAGGAGATACAAAAAGCGTATGCTTAAAAATCGCGTCTCGCTTTTTGGGATAAAAATACGGCTCGATCAGTCCGGTCATATAAAGCGGCATCCATTGGCGGATTGCGCTCAGCATCTCGTCCAAGTCACGGCTGACCGTATGGATAATTTTGATTCGATTTCCTTTTGAAAACAGCTGGGTCATCAAAGAAGCCCATTTTGCCGCAAACTCAGTGTTTCCCGTCATCCAGTCGGTAGCCTCGTCGCTGAACAGCAGCAGAGTCTGGGGCTTGCTTTGGGCGATGACTTCAGAAAGAAAATGTACGGCGGCCTGGCGTTTTCCTTCCAACCCGTAGAAAACAGTGGAGTTGGCAGGTGGAGATACCGCGGTTGCCTTCTTGGGCTGATCCATGCGAAGCGTTGTTGGCCTGGAATTAAAATTTGAAAATCCGGCAAGAAACGATTCCACGGCTG